>JAAYJR010000540.1 GCA_012522835.1 Bacteroidales bacterium | reverse complement strand
CCGGTGCGATGTTGCTTTGCAATTAAACACCGGGCTTTTAAATGGCATATTATACTTTAAATATTATTTCCTCAGTTAAATGAATCGAAATTTTTATACTTTCGAGGCATAATTTGATTTTGGCATATAGATCACAAAATTATTTTATGCAAAAAAAAGTAGTAATCATTACCGGAGCTTCCTCAGGGATTGGAAAGGCCCTGGCTGAAAAATATGCCGCTGAAGGATGGCGCCTGGTACTGGGCGCCCGACGTGAAGGGAGATTAAAGGCAATTAAAACAACCCTGAATACTGAAGTGCTGGCTGTCAAAACAGATGTAACCCGGGAATCTGATTGTAAATTTCTTATTGAGAATGCAATTGAAAAATTTGGACGGATTGATGCACTGATAAATAATGCAGGTATATCAATGCGTGCACTGTTCAATGAAACTGACCTTGATGTCCTTCACCGGGTGATGAATGTAAATTTTTGGGGAACAGTTTATTGTACTAAATATGCACTCCCCCACCTCATCAGCAGCAGAGGTACTGTCATTGGCATTATATCAATTGGAGGATATGTTGGATTACCCGGCAGAACAGGTTATTCAGCCTCCAAATTTGCCGTAAGGGGATTTTTGGAAACCCTGAGGACAGAAAACCTTAAAACAGGACTTCACGTGTTGATAGCAGCACCGGGATTTACTGCTTCGGAAATCAGAAAATCGGCACTTACAGCCAATGGCAGTCCTCAGGGGAATACTCCTCGTAACGAACAAAGAATGATGTCGGCGGAAGAATGTGCCAAACATATATTTAATGCTGCTGAAAAAAGAAAACGACAGTTAATCCTGACTTTTCTGGAGGGTAAATTCACTGTTTTCCTTTCTAAATTTATGCCAGGGTTTGTAGATAAAATGTCATATAAAATGTTTGCAAATGAGCCGGATTCTCCTTTTAGTTAAAATCAGTATAAAATGAAGCATCTATCTTTTTTTCTAATTCTTATTATGTCAGTGACGATCTCTGCAGCACAGGATAAAATATTAAAAGTATGGCCTGATGGCGCACCTAATGATAATGGAATGGATAAGCCGGAAGAGAAATATGACGGTGTGCGCGTAAGAAATGTATCAGAAGCTGAGATCTATGTATTTCTTCCTGCAAATGAAATCAACACCGGAGCTTCTGTGGTTATCTGTCCTGGCGGGGGTTACCAGATTGAAGCAATGGACCACGAAGGATTTGACATGGCAAAATGGCTGCAGTCGAAAGGAGTTGCCGGTATAGTACTGAAATATCGCCTGCCATATGGCCACCATGAAATACCGTCTTGTGATGCAAGACAGGCTATTCGTATTGTAAGGGCAAATGCCAGTGAATGGGGAATCAAAGAAGACAAAATAGGAATTGCAGGCTCCTCAGCAGGTGGACACCTGGCTTCTACCGCGGGTACCCGCTTTGACACTGGCAATAAAGAGAGCAAATTACCTTTTGGGAACATCAGTTCCCGTCCTGATTTTATGCTGCTCCTCTATCCTGTAATCACCTTTAAAGAGGAATTCGGACACATGGGATCCCGGAAAAATCTCATTGGTGAAGGGAATAACTGGCAATTGGCAGAATTGTACTCAAATGAGCTGCATGTAACTGAAAATACACCTCCAACTTTCTTAGTTCTTGCGGATGACGATAAAGGCGTATTGCCAAAAAACTCAATTGAGTTTTATTCAGCACTTAAAGCAAATAATATTCCTGCTGAAATGCATATTTTCAGGGAAGGGGGACATGGCTTCGGTATGAATAAAAAAAATCTTCCGGTTGACCAGTGGCCGGAGCTATTTTACTCCTGGCTGAAGGCTATGAAAATTATTGAATAATGCAACCAAGTCATCCACTTATTGTTCTTCGATATTGCCCGAAATGCGGATCTCCCGGTTTTAAAGCCGACACTGAAAGATCACTAAAATGCAGTGACTGCGGATTTATCCTTTTTATAAACTCAGCTGCTGCCGTTGCTGCACTTATAAGTGACGACAGCAACAAACTGTTGCTGACGACAAGAGGCATTGAACCGGATTATGGCAAACTGGACCTGCCGGGTGGATTTATCAATCCCGGCGAATCTGCTGAGGATGCAGTAAAACGCGAATTAAATGAGGAATTGGGACTGGAGGTAAAATCAATGCAATATTTAGGGTCATTGCCGAATGAATATATTTTTAACGGATTGAGCATATTCACACTTGACCTGGTTTTCAGGGTTGTTCCATATACTCTTACCAACCTTAAACCCATGGATGATATCACTGATTTTAATTTTTTTTCTGAAAATGATATCGATTACAGTCAGATCTCTGCCCCTTCCATAAAATCTTTTGTACAACAGTTTTTCCACAGAAAAACATAAACCTTTTTTAAGCAAAAGTTGCATATGAACGATATACGTCAAAATATTAAATCTTTGCGGATGGAATTGCTTCAACGCAATCTGGATGCATTATATATATCCGGTACTGACCCTCACTCAGGTGAATACCTGACAAAACACTGGCAAATAAGAGAATTTATCTCCGGCTTTACCGGTTCCGGTGGAATTGTTGTGATAACCCAGGAGGAGGCAGGGCTATGGACTGATTCACGTTATTTCCTACAGGCAACAGATCAATTAAAAGGAACGGGTATCAGGATGTACAAGTTACGTGTTCCTGATGCAGTAGTTCCGGAGTTATGGCTCTCAAAAAAATTGTCGCCTGGAAGTAAAGTTGGATTTGATCCCCAGACTCTCACTGTCTCAGGATACAGAATAATAAACAGTCAGCTGGAGGCAGCCGGGATAAATATGATGGAAACTCCTGATATTTTTGATAAAATATGGACAAACAGGCCTGACCTTCCTAAAAATGAAATTTTTGAATTTCCGACAGAATTTACCGGATTGTCAAGAAAAGAAAAAAAAGAACAGGTATACGCTGAACTGAAAAGGCTCGATGCCGATTTGCAGATAATTACAACAACAGACGAACTTGCATGGCTTTTTAACCTCAGGGGTTCTGATGTTCCCTATAATCCGGTATTCACTGGCTATGGAGTTATTGGCAAAGGAGGTTGTATTCTGTTTACAGACGGTGCAAAAATACCAGGCCCCTTAAAGAAAAAGCTTGAAGGGGAAAAAATAAAACTGGCAGAATACACAGAGTTCTATATATGGTTAAAGTCAGTAAAAGACAATACTATCTGTCTGGACCCGTCTACTGTTAATTATGCAGTATATAAAACACTATGCAATGAAAATAAAATAAAAGAGGGCACATCAGTAATTTCAATGCTAAAATCCCGGAAAAACCCTGTTGAGCTTATGGGTTTCAGAGAGGCTATGAAAAAAGACAGTGTTGCATTAACAGAATTCTTTTACTGGTTGAAAAATAATATCAGGGAGGAAAAAGTTACTGAATATAGCGCAGGACTCAAAATTGCAGAATTCCGAAGCCGTCAGGCAGGATATAAAGGTGAAAGTTTTGCCCCTATTGCAGGTTACATGGAAAATGGTGCTGTTGTTCATTATAGTGCTGCAGAAAATGAGGCTTTGTTACTCAGGGAAGAAGGAATACTTTTATTCGATTCAGGTGGTCATTACCTGAATGGAACAACAGATATAACCAGGACCGTGGCATTGGGGCCAGTCACTGATCAGCAAAAAGCTGACTTTACGTATGTACTTAAAGGATTAATTTCCCTGTCGGAGGTTGTTTTTCCGTTAGGTACCAAAGGATGGCAAATTGACGTCCTTGCAAGAACCGCACTTTGGAAAAATGGTTTGAATTACGGACACGGTACAGGCCATGGCATAGGCCATTTTCTTAATGTCCACGAGGGTCCGGTATCTATCCGCCATGATTGCAGCGAGATACCTGTCGCACCGGGAATGGTGTTCTCAAACGAACCGGGACTATACCGTGAAGGCGAGTATGGCATTAGGATTGAAAATATGATGGAATGTGTTGAAAAAGAGGAGACAGAATTTGGCTCCTTCCTGGAGTTCAAAACACTGACATTATTCCCGATAGATATTAACCTGATCGACACGAGCCTCCTCACTAATGAAGAAAAAGAGTGGATAAATAATTACCACAGACGGGTAAGAGCGGAAATAAAACCATTACTGAAAAAGAATCTTTACGAATACTTCGACTCACTGACTAAAGAAATAACATGAATATGCTCAACTGACAGTTGAATTCTTTATCTCAGTTTACAATTGATGAGGCAATGATATTGTAACTGTTAGGCCCTTCGTTGAAAAGAAGATCCAGTATACTAAGGTTTGAAACAAAACCAAACTTTTCAGAAAACACTTGTGTATACTCATGTGCCAAAAAATTATCATCAGGAAACTCTTTCTGTTTTTTAGGTGTAAAGGCGTTACGCAGATTCAAAGTTCCTTCGGGCACAACTTCAAATGCATCTGTGAATTTTATATTTGTATCAATCTCTGTCAGATCACAAATAATTTCGTTTATTGCCATATTAAAGTCAAATAGATACTTCCATCTCTTTCCGAAAAAATGTTTTAGGTCGTCTTTATAGTAAGTGAAATACGGAGATGAGTTGTATGCGGAAAAAATTGTGCGCCAATGGTTTCGTTGCCAATCAGTATCATATGAAATCAAAATATCTTTGATCAGTATTTTACTGCCCCTCCCTTTAACTACCGGCACAACCAGGGGTACTATCCCGTTGGCCCCCAGTATCTCACACCGGTTCCTGTAAGTCTGTTTGGTGAAATTTTCAAACTGCTCAATAAAAACTTCTTTATGCAGCAATATTTTTGAATAATAGCTTACAGGCCCGAAATAAGAAGCAGAAAGTAATACGGGGGTTTCTTCTTTACTGATCATTCCCTGAAAAAAGATTTATCCTCATCGTCAGTTTCCACATCCAGTTCTATTCCCTCCGGACCTGTATCATCTTCCGTTTCGTCTGTACCCAACTGCTTTTCAAGGTTCTTGTTCAGCTTTGAAAATCTTTTGTTCTCTTTACTTAACCTCCAGATCTGAGGATAGAAATAGATGGAAGCTAATAAATAACCCAGCACCAGGCAAACTATCAGTACCAATACAAGAGGAGCATTACTTATCTCCCAGAAAAAAACGTTTATAGTGACTTCAAAGGAATTTTGCAGTGTAAATATTACCAGCAGGATAGCCAGGATAAGGACAATAATAATTACTGCATGCATTTTATTAAAATTTTATCCGAATATATATAAAAAATGGTTAATAAATTTGCAGTTAACTAAAAAATATCCGGCATGGCTTAGTTTATTGACCTGAACATTCTTCCCAGTCGTATCTTGCTTAATAAAGTTTTATCTTTATCGAGTGATAACCATATAAAACTTGCCTTGCCGACAATATGGTCTTCAGGGACGAATCCCCAGAACCTCGAGTCAGCAGAGTTATGCCGGTTGTCTCCCATCATCCAGTAATAATCCATTTTAAAGGTATAGGAGGAGGACTTCTCTCCGTTTATATAAATAATATTATTCTCTGTCTTCAGGTCATTATTCTCATAAACATCAATAATCCTCTCGTAAAGTGGCAGGTTTTCAGCAGTGAGAGTAACAGTCTGGCCCTTTTCAGGAATTGTCAGGGGACCGAAATTATCAACATTCCATTTAAAATTATCATCTGAAGGGAAAACACTCTCATCATGTTCTCCTGGATCTTTTAATATTTTTTCAACTGATGTAATATTGCTGAATTTCTTAAGCTCTTCAACATTTTCTTCTGTAAGCGGGAAAATATAACGTTCAGCCGAAAATGCCGTCCGGTCGGCATTTGCAATATTAAGACGGTCGAGGGCTTTTGGATTTATTGAGGTTCCGTTTGTAGTAACTATATAATTGTGCTGTACTCCCTTAAAATGCTCAACCGGCTTCTTGTTCACTGTCAGCTCTCCCTTTATCATTTGTATCTCATCACCCGGTATGCCTATACAACGTTTTATGTAGTTTTCACGTTTATCTACAGGCCGGGCGACCACCTTGCCGAAGTTGTTCGGATCATCCCATATCCGCTGCCTGCCATAACTTCTGACAAGTTGATAATAACTTTGGTTTTGGAGATAGAGGGCAACAGTGTCTCCTTCCGGAAAATGAAATACCACAATATCATTATTTTTAATCCTGCCAAACCCTTTCATTCTTCTGTATGGCCTTTTTATCCATTCCACATAAGATTTTTTTGTCCGGGTCAATGGCAGTGTATTATGAACAAAAGGAAAAGAGAGAGGTGTGTTTGGTGTTTTGGGCCCATAGGCTACCTTGCTGACAAAGAGGTAATCGCCCACCAGAAGTGATTTTTCCATTGAGGATGTTGGTATGGTGTAAGCCTCAATGAAAAACATTCTGATAAATGTTGCCGCAATAACTGCAAAAATAATAGCATCAACCCATTCAACAAACTTTGTCTGCTTGCCGTCCGGTGGATTTTTCTTTTTCCAGAATGCCCAGTGAACTTTTTCAGTTACATAAATATCAAAAATAACTGCCAGGCCGACAAGCCACCAAAAGTTACCCATCCAGATAACCCATAAAGTATAGAGCGCTCCAACAACGATGAATTTAAACCATTTATTGGACAATGCTTCTTTTATCATTATTAAGTATTTAAATATTCAACATATCTTTCATGGTAATTATGCCTTTTTTACCATATGAAAATTCTGCTGCCAGCACCGCACCAAGTGCAAAACCTTTCCTGCTTTTTGCACTGTGTGTTATCTCGATATAATCTGTTTCTGAGTCATATTTGACAGTATGTATCCCCGGCACATTCCCGGTGCGTTCTGAAATAACAGGCAGCATGTCTGATGGTGCATCAGCCTTGTTAACCCAACCTTTCTTATCTGGTAATATATCTGTTATATCCTCAGCCAGGCTTATTGCAGTCCCGCTGGGTGAATCAAGCTTTTGTGTATGATGCACCTCTTTCATCACAGGGGTGTACTCATGCCTTCCGGCCATAAGGCGTGCAAGGTTTCTGTTGAGCTCAAAAAAGAGGTTAACCCCGATAGAAAAATTGCTGCCATAAAAGAAAGTACCATTCCTGCTTTTACACTTATTAAACACCTCTTCCTTACGTTCCAGCCAGCCTGTAGTGCCACTGACAACCGGTATGCCTGCTTCAAAACATTTAAAATAGTTATCCACTGCAGAAGCAGGTATAGTAAACTCAATTGCTGCATCACATTTACTGAGATTCTCAACTGTCAGTTCATCTGAATTGTTTATGTCTATTTTGAGATTAATTTCATGTCCGCGGGAAACAGCTATTTTCTCTATCTCTTTACCCATTTTCCCGTAACCAATAAGTGCAATTTTCATATGATATTGTTTTAATTACCGACAAAGATAAAATATTACTTAAAAGTAACCATTAATGAGAAGGTGATAATATTCTTAAAATATTAAACAGGATATATTTCAAATCATATCTGAAAAAACAGACTGAATCTCTGAATTTTTATAACTTTAGCCGCAATCAAAAATAGAATGTAATGCCAAAAATCAGCAAGTCCGAGGCGTTAAATTACCACGAAAAAGGTCGGCCCGGAAAGATTGAAGTAATTCCCACAAAACCATACAGTACACAATATGACCTGTCACTGGCATATACTCCTGGTGTTGCCTTGCCTTGTCTTGAAATTGCGAAGAACCGGGAAAATATTTATAAATATACATCTAAAGGCAATCTGGTGGCAGTGATCTCTAACGGAACAGCCGTACTCGGACTGGGAGATATCGGTCCGGAGGCAGGCAAACCGGTAATGGAAGGCAAAGGACTGCTTTTTAAAATATTTGCGGATATTGATGTCTTTGATATTGAAGTAGACGAAAAAGATCCTGCCAGGTTTATTCAGACTGTAAAAAGTATTGCCCCAACCTTCGGAGGGATCAACCTGGAGGATATTAAAGCACCGGAATGTTTTGAAATCGAAGAACGACTAAAAGAGGAACTCGATATTCCGGTTTTTCATGATGATCAGCATGGTACGGCAATTATCTCAGCAGCAGGACTGCTTAATGCAGTTGAAATTACCGGAAAATCGCTGGATAAGATAAAAATTGTTATAAGTGGCGCAGGTGCTGCTGCTGTTTCCTGTGCCCGGTTATATATTAGTATGGGGGTGGTGCCTTCAAATATTATTATGTGCGACAGCAAAGGAGTATTGAATAATTCCCGCACTGACCTTAACCATATAAAAAAACAATTTGTCACTGACCAGAATATCAACAGTCTGGAAGAAGCCCTGAAAGGAGCAGATGTTTTTCTGGGTTTATCAGCCGGAGGCATAGTTTCAAAAAAGATGATCCGGTCAATGGCTCCTGATCCGATTGTATTTGCACTGGCAAATCCGGATCCTGAAATATCATGGGATGATGCAACCGCATCACGCAGAGATATCATCATGGCAACCGGACGAAGTGATTATCCCAACCAGATAAATAATGTACTCGGCTTTCCCTTTATCTTCAGGGGAGCCCTCGATGTCAGGGCTTCAAATATTAACGAAGAGATGAAAATTGCGGCAGCAAAAGCTCTTGCGGCCCTTGCAAAGGAATATGTTCCCGAAATTGTAGCACGTGCATACAATAAAAATAATATTGTATTCGGAAAAGATTATATCATACCCAAGCCTCTGGATCCCAGGCTTATCACAACTATATCACCAGCCGTTGCAAAAGCAGCTATGGATTCAGGAATTGCCCGTAAACCGGTAAAATCCTGGCCGGCATACAGACAGGAACTGACTAACAGGCTCGGACTTACAGATCAACTGGTAATGGATATCAGAAATATAGCAATCCGTGACCCTAAAAGAGTTGTATTTGCCGAAGGTGAAAATTTCAAGATCCTCAAAGCTGCACAATTTGTAATCAGGGAAGGTATTGCCAGGCCTCTACTCCTTGGAAATGAACAAAAAATCCAGGAGATCATCAACGAAAATAAACTGCAGCTGGATGATGTTACGGTAATTGATCCGTTTAACTCCGTAAACCAGGAAAAGAGAGAGAAATTTGCTAAGCTGCTGTATGAAAAAAGAAAAAGAAAGGGTATGACTTATGAAGAAGCCCTGGAAAAAACCTATAACCGGGATTATTTCGGAACACTTCTGGTAGAATCTGGTGAAGCAGATGCGTTTATTTCGGGTTTTTCACGAAAATATGCTGATACAATAAGGCCTGCACTCCAAGTGATAGGGGTAAGAGAAACATTTAATCATATTGCGGGAATGTATATCATGATAACTAAAAAGGGGCCCGTCTTCCTGGCTGATGCAACAGTGAACATGAATCCCTCTTCCCAAACATTATTTGACACAACAATACTTACAGCCAATGCAGTCAGAAATTTAAATATTGAACCGTACATAGCCCTTCTTTCATACTCAAATTTCGGGGAATTCAAAGGCCAGGGTAGTCCGGGCAATGTCAGGGAAGCTGTCAGTATGCTGCATGAAAGATTCCCGGATCTGAAAGTTGATGGCGAGATGCAGGCAAATTTTGCACTCAACGGATCACTGCGGTATAAACACTACCCTTTCAATAAACTAAAAGACCACGATGCAAACGTACTGATATTCCCAAACTTAAGTTCGGGAAATATAACCTATAAAGTACTTCAGTCACTGGGTACAGCAGAAGCATTAGGCCCGGTGTTGATGGGGATGAAAAAACCGGTCCATATTCTTCAACGCGACAGTTCAGTGCGTGAAATAATAAATATGACCGCTATTGCTGTTGTTGATGCACAAACTTACAAAACCTGAAAAATTGCATTAAAAAGTCATACAAATGAACACTGAAAAATATCCTTCTGCCCTGCTTGAAAATGCCGTTAATGAATTTTCCAAATTGCCGGGAATTGGAAGAAAAAGCGCACTGAGACTTGTATTGCATCTGCTTAGGCAGGAAAAAGAAACTGTAACTGCATTCGGACAAAGCCTTATCAATCTGAGAAATGAAATAAAAACCTGTCGCATTTGCCACAATATATCCGACACTGAAATTTGTAAAATATGCGCCAGCCCTGTCAGAAACAGATCATTACTGTGCATTGTCGAAAATATAAGAGATGTGATGCTGTTCGAAAACACACATCAGTTTAACGGGCTATACCATGTCCTTGGAGGTGTTATTTCACCAATGGACGGGATTGGGCCTAATGATCTTGAGATCACTTCCCTGATAGAAAGATGTACTAATGATAATATAAGTGAGCTAATCCTGGCCTTGCCGGCAACAATGGAGGGAGATACCACCAGTTTTTATATTTACAGGAAAATAAAAGATAAACCGGTAAAGGTTACTACATTGTCAAGAGGTGTTGCCATTGGCGACGATCTTGAATATACTGATGAGATAACACTTGGCCGGTCGTTGGTAAACAGGATTCCTTATGAAAACTCAACAGGTAAATAAACCAAATAAAAAATCATATCTTCCCTTAAAAATCGTTAGCAACAGAAAACCGGGAAAATGAAAATGCAATTATCTGTAATTATTGTTAACTATAATGTTAAACATTTTTTAGAGCAATGCCTGTACTCCGTACTTAAAGCTTCAAAAAATTTTAGTATTGAATTTTTTGTAGTTGACAATAATTCTGTGGACGGGTCCACCCAACTGGTAAGAGAGAAATTTCCCCAGGTAATACTCATTGAGAACACAAAAAACCTGGGTTTCTCAAAAGCAAACAACCAGGCAATAAAGAATGCCAAAGGGAAATATATTCTGCTTCTGAATCCTGACACAGTAGTTGAGGAAGATACATTTGAAAAAATTATCAGTTTCATGGATTCTCATCCCGATGCAGGAGGATTAGGGGTTAAAATGATTGACGGCAAAGGAAATTTCCTGCCAGAATCGAAACGCGGACTTCCTACTCCGTGGGTTGCCTTTTATAAAATGTTTGGATTATCAAAAATATTTCCGGGTTCCAAAAAATTTGGAAAATACCATCTCACATATTTAAATAAAAATGAAATATCTGAAATAGAAGTCGTTTCAGGTGCATTCTTCCTTGTTCGAAGGAGTGTACTTGAAATAACCGGACCGCTTGATGAAAGCTTTTTTATGTATGGCGAGGATATCGACCTCTCCTACAGGATAACAAAGGCCGGATACAAAAATTACTACTTCCCGGAAACAACAATTATTCACTACAAAGGAGAAAGCACAAAAAAAGGCTCACTTAACTATGTCAAGGTATTTTATATGGCCATGATCATATTTGTAAATAAACATTTCTCCCGGGGAAGAGCAAAGTTATTTTCATTGATAATCCATATGGCAATCTGGTTTCATGCAATGCTTACAGTGGCAAAACGAATAATAAACTGTTTCTTCCTGCCTGTACTGGATGGCCTTATCATTTTTGGTGGATTTCTGATACTTACCCCTCTTTGGGAACAGATAAGATATGAGCCTGGTTATTACCCTTCTGAATTTATCCATTTTATAGTACCCGTCTATATAATCTTCTGGATTACAGCTATATTTTTTTCAGGGGGATATAAAAAGCCGGCCAGCCTTTCCTCTGTTGAGCGGGGAATCTTGTGGGGAACAGTTGCCATTTTACTGGCCTATTCGCTGGTTGATGAAAATCTGCGTTTTTCGAGAGCCCTTATTATTCTGGGATCCCTCTGGGCAGCCTTATCACTGGCTGCTTACAGACTGCTTTTTCACTGGCTGAAGTGGAATACCCGTGCTGTCAACCTGAAACAAACAAAAAAAATAGCAATAGCCGGCCGTCCTGCTGAAGCCGAAAGAGTTAAAAAATTATTGCAGCATACTCAGATTAAATCAGAGTTTGCTGGATTTATTGCAGTTGACAAAGATGATAACAGCACGCAGTATATCGGGTCATTAGGCCAGATTAATGAGATCGTAAGAATAAACCGTATCGATGAAATTATTTTTTGTGCTGATAATATAAGTTCCTCCGACATTATAAAAGTAATGCTGGACCTTACCTCACTGGATATAGATTTTAAAATAGCACCCCCCGAAAGTATCAGCATAATAGGAAGTAACTCAATTCATACTGCAGGTGACCTGTATGTTATCCATATTAATGCAATTACCAAACCTGCCAATATGAGAAAAAAACGGTTGTTTGACATGGGTGCTTCATTTATACTGATACTGATATGTCCTGTTATTATTTTGTTTTTAAATAATAAAAATAAATTTCTGAAAAATATATTTAGTGTGATTACAGGAAAAAATTCATGGGTGGGATATGTAAAAACCGAAACTGACTTTACCAAACTGCCTGACTTGAAACCCGGGATTCTCACTCCGGCTGATATGTTTGGTAAAAATTCCCCTGATACCGACATGAGTATCAGGCTAAATATTCTTTACGCAAGAGATTACAGTGTCCTTACCGATGCTGAGATACTCATTAAAGGATGGAGAAATACGGACAGATAATAAGATAATTTCACAGATAGTTTTTAACTTAACAAATAAACATGAATTCTCCTCTTCAATTCGGCAACATAACCCTCCGGCCTCTTGAACCTGAAGATATAGATATTCTGTACCAATGGGAAAATGATATGGAACTGTGGGAAATTAGCAATACCCGGTCTCCATTTTCAAAATATATCCTGTCGGAATATATTAAAAACTCTTTCAAAGATATTTACGAGACAAAGCAGCTGCGTTTCATAATTGAAAATGACAAAAATGATCCGGTGGGAGCTATTGACCTTTTTGACTTTGATCCCTATCACCTTCGGGCAGGGGTTGGAATTTTGGTACATAGCCTGAAAGAGCGTAACCGGGGTATAGCATCAGATGCCCTGGTGGCATTAACAAATTATGTTACAGAGGTCCTTGGCCTCAAACAGCTGTATGCCAACATAGCAGAAGATAATATTGTCAGTATCATATTATTTGAAAAAGCAGGATTTGAAAAGGCAGGCGTAAAAAAATCATGGCTGAAAACGCCCAGTGGATGGAAGGACGAAATACTTTATCAGAAAATACTCAGATAATAATCTTTATCAAAACAATATCATGGATAGTAACCGGGTACCTCCTGAAGAAATTTATAACTGTTTGCCTTGTAATCAACCTGACAGACATAATGCTGCATTCCGTTAGACACGATTACTCTTTCTACCCTGAGGGCCATATTATAACGAACGACCTGATCGAAAGTTTCCTGATTTATAGACACTCCGGGAGCTTTAAATTCGGCGATAAGTAAAGGTTCTCCCTTTTTATTATATACAAGCAGGTCAAAACGAAATAGTTTATCGTTAATATTTATTTGCCGTTCAACTGCCATCAGGGACGGGGGATATTTTTTTACTTCAGTTAAATACATTATGAAATTTTGTCTGACCCACTCTTCAGGTGTTAAGAGTACAAACCTCTTCCTGACATTATCAAAAAGATAGCTCTTCGACTTGAGAGTTTTTATATTGAATTGATATGCAGGCAGATTAAGCTTTTGCATTCTATTTTTTTGTATTTTTTACTTCTCTACAGCTATTGTCAGGCGGCCGGAAAAATGTACATTTGCCTGCAGCAACGAAATTAAAAAATAAAATTACTTTCAAAGTATATGAAAACCAAAAAAGATATAGTTGAAAACTGGCTTCCCCGATATACTGGTAAAGAACTTAAGGAATTTGGTGAGTATATTATACTTACTAATTTTATAAATTATGTAGACAAATTTGCATTGCATTTTAATGTCCCGGTTGAAGGTATCGATAAAAATATGCCCAACGCTACTGCTAACGGAATCACAATCATTAATTTCGGAATGGGAAGTCCGAATGCCGCAACTATAATGGATTTGCTTAGCGCTATCCAACCTGGAGGTGTATTGTTCCTTGGAAAATGCGGAGGATTGAAAAAAAGTAATGAACTTGGCGATTTCATTCTTCCTATTGCAGCTATACGTACCGAAGGGACTTCGCACGATTACCTTCCTCCGGAGGTCCCGGCCCTTCCGGCATTCAATATCCAAAGGGCAGTGTCGCATGTACTGCGTGACAATGGAAGGGATTACTGGACAGGTGTTGTATACACCACCAACCGGAGGGTATGGGAATATGATGAAAAGTTTAAAAAATACCTTACAAAAACCAGGGCAATAGCAATCGATATGGAAACCGCCACCCTGTTTACAGTGGGTTTTGCCAATAAAATTCCGACCGGGGCACTATTACTTATCTCAGATCAGCCAATGATCTCCGCCGGGGTAAAAACTGCCGAAAGTGATAAACTGGTATCAATGGAGTTCGTGGATTTACATTTAAAAGCAGGAATAGCCGCTCTGCTTGAAATAAAAGATAACGGTCTGTCAGTAAAACATTTAAGATTTTAAAATGGAATTTGAAACTATCCTTAAGAATCTGGCAAAAAAAATATATCATCCGATTTACCTGCTTCACGGAGAAGAACCTTATTATATTGACAGGATATCTGGTTATATTGAAAAAAATGTATTGACAGAAGAAGAAAAAAGTTTTAACCAGACTATATTCTACGGCAAGGATTCCGACGCCCGGACAATTTCTGATACTGCTTACAGATATCCGATGATGGCTGATAAGCAGGTGGTCATTGTCAAAGAGGCACAGAGCCTGAAAACAATTGACGGACTATCCGAATATGCCTCAAGGCCTATGTCCTCCACACTACTGGTCATTAATTACAAATACAAAACACTTGACAAACGCACCAGGTTATATAAAGCTATAAAAACAAACGGTGTAGTCCTCGATGCAAAAAAACTTTACGAAAATCAAATCCCCGCATGGATAGAAAAATATCTCAAACTGCACAACTATTCAATCACACCGCAGGCAAGCCAAATTCTGACTGCTTACCTCGGGACAGAGCTGAGTAAAATTTCCAATGAACTGGATAAATTGCTGATCGCCGTAAAAGATACAACACAAATTACACCTTCCCATATAGAGAAAAATATAGGGCTGAGCAAAGATTTTAATATACTTGAATTACAGGATGCCCTGGGAAGTAAAAATATTTTCAGGGCTAACCAGATTATTAAATACTTCGGGTCCAACCCTCAGCTTCATCCAATCCAGGTAACAACATCAACCCTGTTTGGATTTTACTCTAAAATGCTTGCCATCCATTTCCTGAAAGATAAATCTGAAAAGGGAATTTCACAGGAATTGGGAGGCCATCCCTTTTATTTAAAAAAACTCCTGGCTGCTTCTAAAAATTATTCAACCGGAAAGCTTATGGAAATAATAGGTATATTGCGCGATTATGATTTAAAAAGTAAAGGACTGGGAGTTTCAACAATGGTTGATCCTGCAGAACTACAAAAAGAAATGATCTATAAAATTTTACATTGATGGTAACCTGGATAATAATTGGAATTACAACTGCTTTGTCAATTATGGCATTTCAGAATGAAAGTCTTATGGAGAAGATGCAATTTAATGCGGCACGGATAATTCATCAAAAGCAGTATTACAGACTTATTTCCCACGCTTTTATTCATATTGGATGGACTCACCTTATCGTGAATATGATGGTCTTGTTTTTCTTTGGCAGGGCAGTAGAACAATATTTTGCATATTTTTTCCTTAACAAGACTGTGTTATATTTTATTTCTCTTTATGTTGGAGGGATACTTGTTTCAAATATCTGGGGACTGATAAAACATCAAAATAACTATTACTACAATGCGGTTGGGGCTTCAGGAGCTGTTTCTGCTGTCTTGTTCTCTTTTATTTTTCTTAATCCATGGGAAAAACTATACCTGTTTGCCATTATCCCGATACCCGGAATTCTTTTTGGAGCAGGTTATCTTATCTATTCATACTGGATGAGTAAACGCCAGTCGGATAATGTGGCGCACGATGCTCATTTCCTTGGGGCAGTATTTGGCTTCCTCTTCCCTGTCTTACTAAAGCCATCTCTTTTTAACCACTTTACAGATCAGTTATTTTCATTTTTCAGATGACAGGTAATGAACATGAATTTTTTAATCTTCAATGGGAAAATATTAAAATTTGATGACGTCACCTTCTGTGAGTTTTATTTGGAAAATTCATTGCAATTAACTCAAAAAATCTGGTTTGGCTTTGGAGGTATTCCCCTCTTCTTTCAAAATATAGAGTTATTGATTAACCAGGCAGAAATACTTCATATACCCCTGCCCTCACAGGTAAAAAAAACAGATGAGATGTTCAGGCTTTCCAAGAGAATGCTCAATAAAAACAAATATTACCGGTCGGGATTCATAATTTTCAAAATAATTTCTGACGGTACTTCTTCACACATTATCGCCACATCCGAACCGGCAGCAGGACAAGGATTACCTTTCACCGACCAGGGATTGCTTGTATCTGTTTCTGACTATAAAAAATTCGCTGATAACAACCTTAACAGGTATCTTTTTTTTAATAAGACATTATGGGATTCATTACTATTATCGCTCAGAGGGACCTTCTTCAGTAATGCTGTTATCCTCAACGATAAGAACAAGGTGTGTGAATGTGCTTATGGAAATATTTACCTGGTGAAAGGTGACGAAGTTTATACCCCGTCACTGTCATCTGGTTGTTATGAAGACACATTCAGAACTCTTATCAGCGAAGCTGTATTAAAAACCGGCAAAAAGATAGTTGAAAAGACCGGTATTGACAGGAATGATCTCTTCAAAATGGATGAAATCTTTATTGCCGGGGAAAATATCGGGATACAATGGTTACTGGGAGTAGACAACAAGCGTTACCTGCAAAAGTATTCATCTGTGGTCCATCATCAGCTCAATATACTTCTGGAAAATATGGTATCTTAATTCATCGCAGGATTTTCCGGGAAATTTTCCCAAATTGAATACTTCCTGCCCGCTTTACGAACAAAGTCAGTCCAGGAGGTTTTGCGCAGCTCATGCATCACAGTCTCCTCATCCACATCATTAACCAGCCACGAATCTTCTTTAATCTCTCTCTCTAACTGCCCTGATTCCCAACCCGAATAGCCAACAAAAAATCTTATTTCTGAAGGGGATATCAACCCTGTCTTTATCATCTGCTTCAACACTTCAAAATCTCCACCCCAATAGATATCCCCAAGCACTGGAATGCTTCCGGGCAATTTTTTCCCCATTTTGTGAATAAAATAGACCGAATCGGTAGAGACAGGTCCTCCGAGATAAACATCCCCTTCAAAATCGGGGAATCCCGGAAGAATATCCTGTACTGACAAATCAACCTTTTTATTAATGATGAAACCAACAGCCCCTTTAACACTATAGGCAACCAACAATATCACCGACCGGCTAAAATAATTTCCCGGCAAAAAAGGTTCTGCAATCAATACGCGCCCCTTTTGGGGTGCAACATTGTTCGTTTGAATCCTGAATATGTCTAAATTGTCTTTCATAACTATAAGGCAATATACTAAATTTCGACTATTCGTCAAACAGTTAAAAAATATACTACAAAAATTATGCGATTTTTTTTGACACTGACAGGTGTGTCACTTTTCTTCAACGACTATGAACACATCTTCATCCGGTTTCGACATATAGTACTGCTCCCTGGCAAATTTTTCAAGCTGATTCATACCTGAATTCAGGTCTTCAAGCTTTTTACGGTCGTTGGTAATATGTTCGATGTAATACTCTTTCTGTTTCAGAAGTTCGTTTAAACGGCTCTTATTTTTTTGATGGGCTACTATACTGTTTTCATCAAAAAATACAATCCATGCCAAAAACAAAACGGTAACAATAAAATACTTATTTAATAATATTGTGGTTTTTTTATGGCTTTTGTTATTTTCCATGAGTATTCCATTTTGTCCAAAGTTAGCACTACTATCTGATCAAAAAAACACAATTCTGAATAAACAGGCCATATGTTATCAACAGGTTACGGTTCAAATGTTTAATACTATCCGAAATTAATATTATTTAATATTAATATTACTTTGTAAATTCACAAAATTAATAGATTTACTACTTTTAAACTAAAAATCAACGATTGATCAAAGTTTTATATAGCAAAATTTCTGAAAAATTCTGGAAAGATTTATCAGAATTTGATAAGGCACAACTTTTTCAGTTGCTTTTCATCACTGCCATTGCTCAGTTGATATCAATACTCATTTTTGTTTCAGGCATCGTAAAAGATTCCGGTCAATCAAATATACTGTGCAATGCAGGACTGGTTATGGTTGCATCACTGGCACTCATATGTGTCCTTAACGGGAAAAAAAATTGTGTATTATATATTCTTTTCACACTTCCTGTATTTATCTATGCATACAATATATCTGATTTTATAAATCATCCCTCTGATTGGTATAATGTATACAATTCAGGATTGTGGCTTATTGCAGGGGCATTTTTGATCATGTACTTCTCTGGTTCTGACAGCCAGGTGTTTCTCTATTTCTTAATTTCGGTGTTTACAATTGGCCTTCAACTGCACAGATCAGCCAGCCTTTACAGTTCCATTAACGGAGACATGCCAATAGCAATGCATCCACTGGCATTCTATATTTTATTTTTCTTCTCTGCTTTTCTCTTAAGGAGCAAATACAGGAAATTAACGGCTTCACTGGCAGAAAATCTGAAAAGCGTTAACAGGAGCATCTCAGAGGTTGTAAGAACCTCCCACTTTCCTGTAATTGAGATAAAAGTTGGTTATGACGATGAGGGCAACGCTGTTAATTTTACAATTACAAAGGTCAACAATGCCTTTGAGGCTGCGTTTAATATCAATAACTATGAGGTGGTAAACCAGGATGCCGACTTTATTTTTGACCTTGTTTTCCATGAACATTTTGATATTTACAGAATACTGATTTACGATAATAAAAAAACAGATGAACTTCACCTTAAAAAACTGGAAAGATGGTATAAGATTCATACACTGCATCCAAATCATGAAGTTTTTTATTTGATACTGGAAGATATTACCAAAATAAAAAAGAGGCTTGCCGAACTGGAAATAAGTAAAAAGAGATATAAAGTATTACTGGAAGCAATCCCGGATATGTTTTTTGTCATTGGCAAAGACGGAACATATGAAGATTTTGTAATAAAAGAGAGTGACCTTTTCAAGGTTGAGGATGCCAATATAGTGGGGAGTACAATTTTTGACATTGGATTTCCTGAAAATATGGCAGAAAAAATTTTCCAGTGTATACAGAACTGTTTAACAAATAACTCAATTGAAACGGTTGAATATTCACTAAAAACCCCAAATGGCACTTATCTTTTTGAAATGAGGCTTGCCAAGTTGAATGCAAGGTCGGTTATCTCTGTTGCCCGCGACATTACCCGAAGAAAAAATGCTGAATTCAGTCTTGAAAAAGCAAAGAAAAAAGCTGAGGAAAGCGACAGGCTGAAATCTGTTTTTCTTACAAATCTTTCACATGAAATACGTACCCCCATTCATATCATCACTAATTTTACAAGAATGCTGACGGAAGGCGGACTGAAAAATTCTGAAAGAACTGAGTTGTCTGATGCTATCATCCAAAATGGCAAACAGCTGATGAACATGATCAATAACACTATACACCTTTCAAAAATTGAAACAGGAACGGTTGAGGTTTCATATAAATTCTGCGAAGTAAATACCCTGATAAAAAATTTATATAACCACTATAATGCTCTGATCCCTGAATCAAGACCGGTAAAATTACTTATGTACCTGGATGTTCCGAATCCTGCTTTTGGCTTTAAGACAGATAGTCATCTGCTTAAAGAAATCCTTGAATTACTAATAGATAATGCCATAAAATATACTTTAAAAGGAGAGATTCTCATCAAATATGAAATGGAAAGAAACGAACAGGTAATATTCACTGTTTCTGATACAGGCATCGGTATTCAGCAAGAAGAGATCAATAATATATTCAGCAGATTTTACCGGATAAAAAACGAAATTAATGATACGACATCAGGATCAGGGATAGGCCTTCCAATAGCAAAACAATTCATTCAATTGCTTGGAGGGGAGCTTACCCTGAATACCAAGCCCGGTAAAGGAACAACTATTTCATTTTCACTGCCTTTCAAAGAGGGTGAGGGTTACCTGAGAGTGGTTAGCTAAAGTTGTTCTGCCAGAAATTTTTCCGGTTAAAACCCACCTTTCGTAACTGACTTTTCACGATAACCAGTATTTGTAAAGAAAATTGACATTTAGTGTTATCACTATTGACCGATATTGCAAATTTCGACCTCATTTTTTGAAGAATGCATTTTTATCTTTAGTTTTGAATCGAACTAACTGTATGTATCAGTTTATGAAATTCAGTAAACTATAGCCAAATTGATGACCGCTGACGGATATATTGTGGTTGCAGTGATTATATTTATCATTGTGGTGCTAGCCAAAGAGATCATGCGGCCGGGACTGGTACTCTTTTCTGGTTCAGTCATTTTAATGATCACCGGTACAATAAACAACGAAGAGATGCTTGCCGGTTTCTCCAACAAAGGTATGATTACAGTAGGATTGCTCTTCATTGTAAGTGAAGGTATCCGGCAGTCCGGGGTACTCAACCGTGTTGCCCAGACATATCTTCCCGTAAAAAGAGGAAAAATGGCCTTTCTCATTCCCCGGATAATCATTCCTGTATCAGTATTGTCAGCTTTCCTTAACAATACCCCTGTAGTGATCATTTTTGCCCCAATAGTAAAAAAATGGGCTGAGAAACTTAACCTGTCGGCAAAAAAATTTCTTATCCCCCTCTCCTATGCAACCATTTTTGGGGGGGTCTGCACGCTGATTGGAACATCGACAAACCTGGTGGTTCACGGACTGATTCTCGAAAACGGATATGAGGGTTTTTCCATGTTTGAACTTGGCAAGATAGGCATCTTTCTTACTATCGGAGGAACTTTATACCTATCGGTACTTGGAAACAAAATGCTTCCGGGGAAAAGAATATTGTTTAAAAACAGAAGTGCAGCCGGGCAAAAAGATTATTATTATGATGTTATAATAACTGATAACAGCAACCTGATTGGCAAAGAATCCGTCAAAGGCCGGATAAAGGAGCTGAAAAAACTGACAGTAAGGTGTATTGAGAGAGAGGGTGAAACCATTATAACTAAAAAAGGGGACCATATTCTCAGGGCCGGCGACAAATTACTGCTGGCAGGTAAATCGGACAGGATTAATTTTATCCTGAACAACGACAATATTACCCTTAAAGGTATTGATCTTATAAAGAGTGTGCCGAAAAACAAACTTAAGCAATATGAAGCTGTACTTTCACCAAGATTTCCCGGGATAGGAAAGACAATTACAGAATTTAATTTTTTTGATCACTACCAGGCAGTGGTGCTTGCAGTTCACAGAAACGGGGAACGTATTACCTCCAACCTCGACAATTTGTTACTTAAAGAAGGCGACAACCTGGTATTGCTTACTACAGACAGGTTTATACAGAACTGGGGTGACTCCAGGATATTTTATCTTACCTCCTATATACGGGACTACCGTAAAACAGGGAGCTTCTGGAAAAAATGGTTTGCATTTATTATCCTGATAATGATGATCCTCGGAGGAACTG
>JAAYJR010000372.1 GCA_012522835.1 Bacteroidales bacterium | reverse complement strand
TATTATTCCACAACCGTAAGAACGCTCAAAATTGTTATCCAGAACCCTGCCAGAAAAGAGGTCAAAGGTTTCCGGTTCTGCAAAGATAATACTATCATTGACTAATGGTCTCGACCGGCTTGAACTTGAATAGTCTTCGGGGAGATTTTGCCTGGTGGGGGATTCCCAGATCCTATTGCCGGTATTAGCATCCAGGACAGCAATTTTTCCACCTTTTTCAGATGGCAGAGATAATCTGACATCATTATATGACATTATAATTTTATTATATTTTTCATTCAGAATAAGAAGAGTGCCCCATATATTATCAGGATTACGGAATAATGTCTTACCTGTCCTGGAATCCAGTACAACTAACACACCAGGTTCATGTTCTTTAATAACCCCTCTTCTGTACATGTGATCAATTTCAGCTACAGGCCTGTCAATAAAATACAACTTATCAGTTCCAATTGCAATCGTATTATGACGTATTGAATTTTCCGCTTTATACTCCCATAAAATATCTCCTGTAGTTATATCAATAGCAAACAGAGAACCGGATTCGCTAAACTGATTATTTGATTCACTGATTTCACCATGTCCTCTGATTACTATGTGTTCCGTATTTGCCACTGATCCGTAAAGAATTCCATTCTTTACAGCTATATAACCCCAATAACCTTCAGGTGCATTATATGTTGCAATTCTGGTTCCTGTTCTTATATCAATGGCATAGCAGCCCGTATCGGCCCTTCTGAATTTAGACAGGCCCCTTCTTACAAACAATTTATCACCTTCAATACACCAGTTGCCATGAGTAATTGCAGCGCCCATATTATGCTCCTGATCATATTCTAATGACAAGTTATCAATATAATGCTCCCATAATATTTGTCCATTATAGGCATCAACGGCTCTTATTGCATCATTCCCGGCTACAAACAGGCGGCCGTCTTTATACAGGGGGGCAACCCCTCTTCCGTGGCGTGCCGGCATATCAAAATCAGAATCTTTGAACCATAACATTTCCAGTTTCCCGTTTACTATATTATCTTCTGATATAGTGGTGTTGGCCGGGTCGTGGTATTGGTGGGTCCATTCTCCGGCACCTTTCAGCTCTCCTCTGATGTTGGCTGACAAGTCCCCTGACTTACCTGTAATGACAATACCTCCGCAGGGCCTCTGACATCGCAGGATGTTGCCTTCCACCTCGACTGTCCCGTCCGAAAGTAATGATCTTGTGGAAATTGTCAGGTTAGCAAAGTAGTCGGGCAGGGGGACCGAATTAATATCACCCTCAAATACTACAACCTTTGAGCCATATATCCCTGCATTGTTAAGTATCTCCCTTGCATGATCAACATTCCTTTTATCCTTATCCAGTGCTATTATTTTCAGGTTAGTTCTTTTGGCAAGCTCATATATGAGGCTTCCGTCACCACATTCCAGATCGAGGCAGTATCCGTTTTTGATGCCGCTTTTTTCTATTATCCCGTTCGCTGCATCCTTATACTCCTGTTTTATATCTACAGAGTAATTTGAAAAGTCGTTGGCAAAAACTTCTGTTTTCCCCTTGTACCCACCCTCAAAACAATATAATGAACCCATATCAGTACTTACAAAAAGTGAATTGTGAGCTGCTGCAAGTCCAAGGGGAATACCGTTTACCTGGTATGATGCGAGCAGTTTGCCGTTTTTGGAGTCAACGATCAGCACTTTACCGGTTGCAGTCCCTGCCACAAGCTTGTCACCCGCCACTATAAGTGTTTTTACGTAATCCTTTACCAGGTCAGCCTTCCATTCGGGAGCAGCAATTTTTTTCACTACTGTTTTATTACCCCTTCTGTCGAGGGTCTCTTTTGATTCAATAAGGTTTTTTCTGAGATATGCTTCTATCTGGTGGGAATCATTATTTACAGCATAAATATATTCAGGGGAAACAGCCACTGCCTCAGAGTTTATTTCACCGGGGACCATAATCCCGTCGCTGTTATAAAAAAGCGAATAGCTGGTGCCTTCGATCTCATTGAATTCCCTGGTATTACCACTTGGTACCAGCAGGAATGAATCAATAGCCATTACTGCAGATCCGCCCATATTCCTGTACTGCTGAAGGTGGAAATAGGCCAGCTCTCCTTTTTGCAGATCCAGTGCTGCAGGCACAGCCCTTCCGGTAGGTACAAAAAGCTTGTCTCCGCCTGTCACCAGGTATCCCTGTGCCGACAGCCCGCTTTTGGCAACCGCCCCGCCATGAGGCTGAGGCATCTCAATCTCGCCTGATGAGTCGTTTACCCACAATATGTCTCCGGATTCGGGGTCAAGGGCATATATGAATATTTTTTCAGACGGCCATATCCCTGCCCCAAAGTAAAGAATCCCGTCCCTGACAGCTACTCCTCCCCTGGCAGGCCACCGGGAGATCATCTTACCGTTGCCAAGGATTAAATCCGGGGAAGGCCCTCCAAATCTTTTCCATATAAGTTTACCCTTTTTTGCAGATATACAGTAGCAATAACCGTCGTCGCTTACCGCATAAATTTTGTTGTTGTATACGGCAGGAGCAAACCTTACAGGACCGTCAGTATAGAAAGTCCATATTACTTTTCCTGTTTTCCTGTTAATGGCATAGATCTGGTTGTCATTTGAATTGCCTGCATAGAGGTAATTGCCGCTGATTACAGGCTGAATGGCATAATCAAATGTCATTCGTGTATGAATACCTGTCCATGATTTGTCTGCAGGCCCAAAATTATGGACCCATACCGGGGCAAGATTACCATCAATTTGCTCAGTGGTAAAACCTGTCCTTCCTGCGTTGTTCCTATACTGGGGCCAGTCTTTGTCATTACTGTTTTGATTGGTACATGTGGCCAATATTATTGCCATTAATACCGGGAGTAGTATTAATAAAAGTTTTTTCATTCGTTTAAAATTGTTTATTTATCTGGCATAAGATGGAACTCGCACACGTTTTAATCATACTCTTTTGTAACGATTTTAATCGGGTTGCTCGTTTCATCATCAGGTAACTGAGATAATAAGTAACTACTGTCCGACTAAATTAAATAAAAATGAATGTATTACCTTAGTGTCATACAAGAAATTCATCCGGAACACCAGTGATTCTTGAAATATCAGCTAACTTTTCAGGTATATTAAATCCTTTTATGCACTTAACGGTGCAGTCTGAACAGTCTGCGCAGGGATTCTCTGAAATACCCAGGCTCAATAATTCCTGTTTAGCT
>JAAYJR010000351.1 GCA_012522835.1 Bacteroidales bacterium | reverse complement strand
AGTTCCCGGGACTGGCCGGTTGACGAATCCGGATTCAATCTGCCGGATATTTCAACCGCTCTCTTTTGAAACTCTGATATAGTGCTGCAGGTGAGATAATTCTGATCGCCCTGCATAATATAATACCCTTTTAATGCCGGGTCTGCAATACTTTTATCTGAAAGCCAAATATTACACTCAAGTGCATATTCATGAACCTTCGCTTTGCTGAACGCTTCAAGTGTGTTTGTCAGATACCTCCCAATGCCGGCTGCTAATTTCCTGGCGTATGATTCAATCTCTTCAAAACTGATATCATTTACCGCGAATTCAAATTCCAGCAAGGCCTGATTGTCTGCATTCTTACCGGGATGCAAAACAACTTTATTGTTTATGACTCCTGTTTTATCAGAAACTTCAATGACTCTCTTTTCCGGACAAGAAACATTCAGCACCTCCATCACGAATCCTGCCTTTACCGCTTCATACTCCTGTCCGGCCAGCTCACGGCTAAAAACAGCATTATCGGAGGCATCAATAAAATTTTTACACTTTACGGAAAACAATCCGTGCTTTGAGGCCAGAAGGACTCCCTTTACTCTGCCGTTACCGGTAAAAAGCCCGCATATTTCAGTCATCAAAAGGACATGCACACCGTTAACAAGTAAATTTCTGAGCATTCCCTTTTTTACTGTCCCTGATAATATCAGCAACTCATCTCCAAACAAACTTTTATCAGGCCCTTCTCCTCCGGCCCTTCCTATTTCAGCTTTTTCCTGATCAGGAAAAAATAGATCCAGAAGATCACTATCCCACTTTTCCAGTCCGTTCTTTCCAATCCATAGCCTGTGCTTTGCGGCAATCTCATAACCCGGACTGGTCCTCTTATCAGTTATGAGAACCTTTAGTCCTTTTTTAACGGCACTGATTGCGGTAAAATATCCCCGGAGCCCCGCTCCGTTTATCACCAGGTCATACTCTTCAAATTGCGGATATTCAGTGAACTGGCGGTTTATCTCAGCCAGTGCCTGATAATTGAACACTCCCGGAGTTAACATAACAGCACCTGTTGCCGGAAGTGTATATTGTAAAAAATCCCTCCTGTTCATAATTCTGAATTAAAAACAGGTGAATATAAGAAATGTATTTGTTTTAGCTCCGGCCCTGCTCAAAAAAAGGTCATTCCGGAATAAATTTCTGGGCACGTTTCCCGGTGCTTACCTCAGCTGTATAAATATTCCCGTGTGAGTCAACAGTAAGATTATGAAGCCATATAAACTGTCCGGCATACCTGCCGATCCCGCCAAAGTGCCCTGCTGTTTTGAGAGTTTCCCGTTCCAGGATCCAGACTACCTGATTAGTACCGTCGGCCATATATATATATTTCTGACCTGGATCATGTGAAAAGTCAATATCCCATGCACATCCCGCACCTTTTGTATCCCTGGCAACAAACCCTTCCCTCACGAAGGTTCCGTCTTTTTGAAAAACCTGTATACGGTTATTACTTCTGTCGCATATATAAAGAAAATTGTCACTGGAAATCCTGACAGCATGAACAACCTCTCCAAACTGTTTGGAGGGAGGTGAACCAGGGTCATAAGGTTTTTGTACTGCATCATCAGGGATGTTTCCGTATGCACCCCAGTGCCTCTTATATTGGCCTGTTTCAGAATCAAAAACAATTACCCGTTTATTGAGATAACCATCCGCAATATATATTTCATTATTATCTTCATCAACATCAAACTCGGCAGGATGCCCTAATAATTCAGTATTATTACTTCCCCCTGTTTTACCGGCCTTTCCGATCTGAAGAAGAAACCGGCCATCAGCTGTAAACTTCAGAACCTGGTGGTCATTCGCTCCTGCTCCGGACAGCCATACATTATTATCATCATCAACAAAAATACCATGTTCCATTTCAGGCCATTCATAACCCTCTCCCGGTCCACCCCAGCTGCGGTAAAGTTTGCCTTCCGCATCAAATTCCATAACCGGAGGGGCAGGAACATATAAAAACTCTTTGGAAAACCAGGAGGTATCTCCTTCATTAGCCCCCACGGTTCCGGGACGGTGAATAATCCATATATGATCCCTTGAATCGACATCAATACCGGAAACCTGACCGATTAACCAATTGTTTGGTAAAGATTGCGGCCAGAATGGATCTGCATTATAAACAGGAACAGAATTATTTGATGATTCACCAGTTGGTTTTTGGGGTGCATTATTACACCCTGCAGATAATATCATAGCTAATAATGTGATATTTATTAATTTCATCTGTTTCATCTATTATATTTTTTTACCGGCTATAGCCTGCTTATTATTTCCAGCGCTTTTTGTTCACAAATATAGGATTAATTAAAAATTTTTAAATGGTCCCCGGGGTTCGGTCTCAGCCATCTCTCTCTGCCAGGCACTGAATTTTTCCTGCACCATCTGATATTCAAAAGGATTTTGTTCCGACAAGTCATTTTGCTCCGCCACATCACGGGAGAGATCAAAAAAACCATTATGTTGTTTTCTTCTGTCTGATTTGATCCATTTCAAATTACCAGCCTTTGCAGCATACTCTTCCCTGAACTCCCAGTACATCTCCTCTCTTTCCAAATCTTTTTCACCGGAGAGAAGGGGCAAAATGGAAAATCCGTCAATAATAAGAGAATCAGGCTTTTCAATACCTGTAATATCCAGGATAGTTGGAAATATTTCCAATGAACTTATAAAATTTTCAATAACCCGTCCCTCTTCAACTTTCCCGGGCCACTTAACAATGCAGGGCACTCTGAGCCCCCCTTCCCTCATATTACCTTTCCCTCCCGACAGAGGTGAATTATTGGAACCCATTCCTCCCCCGTTGTCCGAGAAAAATATTACAATCGTATTATCTGTCAGGCCATAGCTCTCAATTAGCTTTAAAACATTACCAATGGCATTATCCATACATGTAACTGCGGCCATATAACCTCTTCTCCTCTTCTCCTGCACAGTTGTCCCTTCGGGGTATAGGGCCAGATATTCGGGCGGTGCCTGGATAGTCCCCCGTATTTCAGGATCAAGGCTGGAGGATCCGTGAGGTGCATTAAAAGGCAGGTACAGTAAAAAAGGATGATCCTTATTCTCAGTTATAAACCGTAAAGCTTCACGCTCAAACAAGCTGGTAGAGTATGTGCCCTTATCCTCAATTGTAGGTTCATTATTCCTGAACATTGAAGGCACGAAATATCTTTCGTGGGTATAATAATCAATTCCTGTATTTGAGAATCCGTAGTATTCGTCAAATCCCCTTTGTAAAGGAAGGAACCTCTTTAACTGGCCGAGGTCCCATTTTCCAAAAATACCGTTATAATATCCCGCTTTTTTCAACAATTCAGGGAAAAGAACCTCCCTGGTGTCCATTCCCAGTATCCTTTCCGGCGAAGTACTATATTCATACGGTGTATAAACATGGCCATCCTCGATCCTGTTATTTCGAAATAATTCATAGGTCCCGTTTCTCTGCGGATAGCGGCCTGTAAGCAGGCTACCGCGTGATGGGGTACATCCGGAGCAGGTAACATAAAAATTGGTAAACCGTGCCCCATCCCTTGCCAGCTGGTCAAGGTTAGGTGTTTTAATATCCTCTCTGCCATAAATTCCAAGGTCATTATATCCCTGGTCATCAGAAACAATAAGAAGGATATTGGGCAGATCCTGCTTTGTGTCTTTTGCTTTCTTCAGGCATCCGGAATTTGTTAAACAAAAAATAGTTAACGCCAACTGAGTATAGAATAATTTCATTTATTCTGGTTTAATTTTTCAAATTCATTCTGATCAGTACATCTCTATGGTCCCACAACAGTGAGGGATCATTATATTTAAACTGCTGTTCGAGAAGCAATTGTTCCATCTCTTCCAGTTTATCTTTATATTTGGGATCATTTGCTAAGTTCACCTGAAAGGGTTCCGGTTTATTGCCGGTCAGCTGCACAATTGATACATCATGATGCTCTATAAGTAGTTCGTCAGGGTTGTCTTTGAGGTTGAACAGCTGGGTTTCATGAACCTGCCCTTCATACACATCATATTTAATCAGCTTCCAGTCACCTTTCCTCACTGCCCTTATACCAGGATTTGAAGGATGTGCAGCACCTGTCTTGGGATCAACCATGGAAATATTAAAAGCGCCATATAGTGCACTCCGGTTGGTTTCTGCTT
>JAAYJR010000447.1 GCA_012522835.1 Bacteroidales bacterium | reverse complement strand
GAATTTTTTAACAGATGATGATCGGCTAAACAGAAATGATCCAAGGAGCAGCAGGAACAGAACGAACAACCCTATGCTGATAGCAGCCCAGGAATCAGCCGGATACCGGTTAATGAGCCTGTTTTTCTATCTTATAAAAAAAGGTTGTGGCAATTCTTCAATTCCTGTCACGACAAACTGATTTGCCATCCGGAGATTAAATTCGATGTCTTCATCCTGCGGTGCAAGCAACTTAGCACGTTCGTAGTTTAAGATCGCATTATTGAAATCTCCGGCTTTATAATAAGCATTACCCAGGTTAAAATAGAGCTTTGCCGATTCCTGTCCGGTGCCCAGGATTTGTTCATAAGCTATAATAGCCTTTTGGTACTCTTCGGTTGTATACAGGGCATTTGCTTTTTCCCAAAGTACCTGGGTTGAATCCTGTCCGCTTACCTTAAGGATAAGCACTATCCCAAACAAAAATATCAACAGGTATTTATTGAGTTTTATCATTTTTTGTTTTTTATCGTTTGATCTGTTTTTCCAGGCGGCTCATAGTCTGTTCAGCTTTTTTATAGATTTCAGTACGTGCTTCTGAACCTCCTGAAGGAGAATACCTTGCATATTCACAATGATCCATTATTTCAACAAAATCGCTGATAACAAGGTCATCCACATTTTTGCTTTTAAGATTTTCTGTTGCTGTTTCGCGGTTAAGGTTAGCAACTGCAATACCCAGTTTATCGCTTAGATATCCCCAGAAAGCCTTAAGAATAGCTTCATGGAAAGCTTCATTATTATTTTGTTTCATAAAGCGTGCTGCCTCTTTCAGGCGTCTGACAGCCACACGGCTGGCTTTTTTATTACGCATCAGGGCAGCATTGGCATTCTCCCGGGCTTTTTTGCGATAGATGAGGAACAATATAATAAAAAGCAGAGCTGTTCCGGCATAGAGAGAGTAGAAAGCAGGAGTTCCGAAAAAGGTTGAACCTTTTATTTTAAGCACCGGATTACCCTGCTTTATGTATCTGATATCCTGTCCCAGTAACTGCAGGTCCTCTCTGTGGCGTCCGCTCATTATTGCGGCAGACTGGTCACCGGTACCTTTAGTAACGTGCAACGTATATTCGGGAGTAGATTTGGTAACATAACTACCGGAGGCCGGATTAAAGAAGGTAAACGGGATTGCGGGAATAACGTAATCTCCTTCAAAACGCGGTTGAAAAAGATATTCAACGGTTTTAGTGCCTGAGATGCCATTTGCAGTGGCATTGACATTATCTGTAGCCTTGGGGTCATAAATTTCAAAATCGGAGGGGAGCTGGAATTCAGGGTTTCTGATAAGTCTGATATTTCCTGATCCGCTTATTGTCAGCTTAAGGGTAACTGCATCATTTGTAGTAACATCCGATGAGCTGAGTTCTGAGGTAATATTAAAATTTCCAACGCCACCATAATAATTTGCCGGCTGCGTAGGGAGATCCCTTACATTTATCCGGACCGGTTTGCTGGTTATAGTTGTTTTAACAGTTTGTATACCACTGAAAAAATCATCGAAGAAGCTTCTCGGCCTGACTCTTTGCTGCACCAGGAGAGTCATACTGAAAGGGTTAATTGTTATTGCACCATTCTGCTGGGGGAAAAGAACCGTCTTTTTGAGTATCCCTACCTGATAAATCCGGTCGTTATAAACTTCTCTGTTGAAGTTTATCTGCTGGGGCATCTCTATGTCTTGTGTATAGAAGCCCTCGTAGGTGGGCAGGTTTACCTCATCGAATCCAGAAACGGGGATGTTGGGATCGGCGTACAGCTTGACAGTTGCAATAATCTGTTCGCCACGGTATACATTCTGTTTACTTAACTCCAGTCTTATAAAAAGGTTATTACCTCCCAGGTTAACTGATTCCCTGCTTTGGGTTTGCTCCTGTCTGTTTTGTGGAGGTTGTTGTCCGGATTGAGCTTTAACAACCTGTATCTTAAGTGAATTGGATTCAACAATTTGTCCGCCCACCTCAATTGAAGCAGGTCTTAATTCAAAACTGCCCTCTTTTTTAGCCCTCAGAATATAAGTATAGGAATAGGATATTTCAGTTGTGGTTTTTCCATTGATGGTTTGCATTCTCGTTGACTGTCCGGTACTTGGCCCCATTAGTACATCGAAGTTACTTGTCAGGTCAGGAGGAAGGTCAAGGTTGCTGCCTTTTTTATTCAGGGTGAACGTAAGCCTGAATTGCTGACCTGTTTCAACGGCATTTGGTGCGGACATAACAAATTTTGTATCCTGTCCCCATGCTTCAGTTATAAATAACAAAAAGAGGAAATATGTAATAATTCTCTTTATCATAGCGATTGTTACCATTCTTTTTCAGTCCTTAATTTTCTGGCTCTGGCTGCCTTCTCCTTTTTAACTTTTTCCTGAATATCTCTTTCATCATTTTCCAGTGCCTGTAACAACTGTTCTGCATCTTCCTTTGAAATTTTGTTTTGTTGTTGTTGTTGTTGTTGTTGTTGCTGCTGCTGGTCTTGCTGTTGCTGATCCTGATTTTGTTGCTGCTGGTCTTGATTTTGTTGTTGCTGATCCTGATTTTGTTGCTGATTATCCTGGTTCTGTTGATCTTTCTGGTCCTGCTGATCCTGCTGATCCTGTTGGTCTTGATTTTGCTGTTGTTGCTGTTGTTGCTGCTGTTGATTTTTCAACATTTGTGCATAAGCCAGGTTATATTTAGTTTCGATATCCTCAGGATTTTTTCTCAATGCCTCCTTATAAGACTCAATACTCTCATCAATTTTTTGCTGCATGAGCTGGCTGTTGCCCTGGTTGTGCAATGCACGGGCTTTTTCTTCAGTAGTCTCCAGTTTTTCGGTAAGTTCGCTAAATTTTCTCTCAGCATCCTCAAACCTCATTTGTTTATACAGGGCATCGGCCAGGTTAAAATCCCATTTTTCATTACCTGGTTTTTTATTCAGGGCTTTTCTGTAGTGCTCCTCTGCCTGTCCAAATTTGGTGGTATCCAGTCTGGTAGTGTCTTTAACTGCTTCCATAAACAGTTTGTTTCCGCTTCTGATGAATTTTCTTTCATTCTGGCCGGAAACTGTCATTGTGGCCGCAACTATTAAAAACAAAAAATACAACCTTTGCATACTGATATATTTTTATCAAAAAAACCATTTGTGTAAAAGTAATCCTGTAGTGATGTTTGTTAAATGCTTCTCTTAAGACGAGAACAATTTAACTCTCATCAGATATCTGTTTTTCCTTTCCAGGATAATAAATTCTAAAAGTAATAAAAGCAATCCGGCACCAAAAAAATACTGGAACTGATCTTCATATTCTGAAAATACCACTGTCTCCATCTCCTCTTTATTCATTTTATTGATCTCATCAAACAGCGCATTCAGTCCTATCTGTGCATTATTTGCCCTAACATATATACCATTGCCTGCGGTTGCTATTTTTTCCAGCATCTCTTCATCGAGTTTGGTTACAACCACATTGCCATCATTATCCCGCATATAGTCAGTCTGGCCGTCACTCATCACCGGTATAGGCGACCCCTGTGGCAGTCCCATGCCTATAGTATGGACCACTATGCCGTTATTAACTGCTTCCTGTGCCGCAGCAACAGGATCGTCCTCATGGTTTTCCCCGTCGGTAATTATTACAATAGCTTTACTGGCATCTGCGTCGGGAGTAAATGAGCGGATAGCCATATTCACTGCAGCGCCAATGGCAGTACCTTGACGCGGAACCACTTGTGTATTTACAGATTCAAGAAAAAGCTTTGCGGAATTATAATCACTTGTCAGCGGAAGCTGAATATATGCTTCGCCGGCAAATACAATAAGTCCGATTTTATCATCTTTTAAACGGTCTACAAGTCTTGATATTGCTCTTTTCGCCCGTTCAAGCCGGTTAGGCTGGATATCTTCAGCCATCATACTGTTTGAGACATCAAGTGCTATAATCAGTTCAATCCCTTCGCGTTTTATTTTTTTCAACTTCGACCCGAACTGTGGCCTGGCTACTCCTGCAATGAAGAGGCCCAGCGCCAGCATCAGAAGAAAAAATTTAAATACAGGTCTGTTTGCAGAAACAAAAGGCATTAATTCTTTGATCACCTGTTCATTGCCAAAACGTCGCAATGCTCTTTTCCTGGAATACCTTGACCAGATGAACAGCAGAGTAAGAAAAGGAATAATTAGTAAACCCCATAAATATTCGATATGTGCAAATCTGAATATTTCCATTTCTTTTATATTATGGTATACTTTTGAAAAAAGTTACATTTAAAAACAGGCTTAAAATCAGCAGCAAAATTCCTGCCACAGCAAAGGGCAAAAATTCTTCTGATTTGCGGCTGAACTCGCGGACTTCAATCTTGGATTTCTCCAGCTGGTCTATCTCCTTATAAATTTCCGCCAGTTTTGTATTGCTTGTCGCCCTGAAGTATTGACCTCCTGTTGTTGATGCGATTTCCTGCAGGGTTTTTTCATCTATTTTTACTTCCATATCGCGTAGCTGAACTCCGTAGGGAGTTTGCACAGGGAACGGGGCAGTTCCTACCGTGCCGACGCCAACGGTATATACCCTTATTCCAAATGTCTTGGCTATTTCTGCTGCAGTTACAGGAGCAATTTCACCACTGTTATTCTCTCCGTCGGTTAATAGTATAACAACCCTGCTTATTGCATCACTCTCTTTAAGCCTGGCCACAGCAGTCGCCAGTCCGTTGCCTATCGCTGTACCATCCTGGATCATTCCACTTTCAATATCCTTGAACAGGTTTAGCAGTACCGTTCTGTCGGTTGTCAGAGGACACTGGGTAAATGCCTCCCCTGCGAATACTACCAGTCCCATTCTGTCGTAGTCTCTTCCGGAGATGAACTCCATAGCAACATTTTTTGCAGCCTCAAGCCTGTCTGGAGAAAAATCCCTGGCCAGCATACTACTTGAGATATCCAGAGAAATGACAATATCAATACCTTCGGTAGTAATATTTTCCCAGTTACTTGATGATTGTGGCCTGGCCAGAACGGTTACAAAGAGAGAAAAAGCAAGTATCCGAAGCAGAAAAACCAGATGTCTGAGATAGTGTTTAAAAGTTTTTGGGGCTTTGAACAGTGAAACTGCCGACGAAATACGGATGCTTGCTGTGTTTCTTTTTTGCCTGAAAATATACCACACAGCCATTGGTATGACCAAAAGCAGCAAGTAAAAAAAATCCGGATTATTAAATTCTATTCCTTCAAACATTCTCTTTTATTTTATTTCCACGTCTTCACCCTCTTCGTCATGCTGTTTTTCCTGTGGCTCATTTTTCTCCTCTTTTTTCGTATCATTAACAAAAAAGTATGCATTCATAAGAGTCAGGTTATCATCATCAGGCAAAGGTTTATATTTAGCAAATTTTACAAGGTCGGCCAATAATAATATATGGTTAAGGTTTTCAAAGGTTTTTTCTTTAAGCAGATCGCGCCTGAACCTGAAACTGGTTAACGTCTCTTCTGAAGTTTGTTCCATGGCAGGTATGCCGAAACGGCTTTCAATGTATTTCCTGAGTGTTTCTGTTATCTCACTGTAAAATTGCTTTGTTTTTCCTTTTTGCCACAGTTTTTCATTTTTTATACGGTCCAGTTCCCTCAGTGCTGTAACATGTGCCGGTTCCGCGGGTTTAATATTAAAACTGAAAACTGGTTTGTTCTCTTTTCTTCTTTTTATCGAGTAGAGTATAAAAAAGAGTATTGCCCCCAACAAAATTATTCCGAATATATATGGCGTTACCTCTTTCAGGGTTACTGGCGCCCCGTAAGGCATTTTAATATCTGCCGGTCCCCGTGTAGTGTCTATCGGAATGCTGTGAACATTAAGGCTGACCCCGTTGCTGGGAACAGAATCAATCCTCCCTTCCAGGTCTATTTTAAACCAATATGGAGGGATTCGGTATGTCCCGCTGTCGAAGGAGGTTATCAAAAATGACTGAATTTGTTTTTGAAAGGCTTCATCATCAGCTGGGAAAGTATCAACAGAGGAGCGGCTCAGAACCTCAATTTTTCCAAGAATTGTGTCCGGGACAACAGGAAAACTGACATTAATATTTTTTGGATGGTCGATCTCCAAAAACAGTTTAACCTGATCTCCCAGAAGTATATTAACAGAATCAATAGTTGCAGTCGCTTTGATCCTCTGTCCTGAGCTTTCAGGTGAAAAGGACAAGGCCAGCCAGATCAATATTGTTATTTTAAAGATATTATTCATTGTCTAACAGCCCTCTTTTTAAACAAGTTCATTAAGGCTTTTACATAATCTTCTTTAGTGCTAACAGAGACGTAGTCAATACCGCATTTTTTAAACATTGTATCAAGTTTCGTCAAATGCCTGTTCCACCATTCTGCATATATCTTTCGGGTATGGGCTGAATTACTGTTAACCCAGACATAATTACCTGTTTCAGCATCTTTCAGCTTCAGCATTCCGACCGGGGGTAATTCCCTTTCACGGTCATCATAAATTTTGAGCGCTACAATATCGTGTTTGTTATTGGCAATTGACAGTGCCATCTCAAGGTCACTGTTTTCGTCTATAAAGTCGGAAATTATAAAAGATGTACACCGTTTTTTAATACCATTGGTGAGATATCGCACAGCTCCGGTAATATCGGTCCCGTATGACTGCGGTACAAAGTCTATAAGCTCCCTGATAATCATCAAAATATGGCTTCTCCCTTTTTTAGGCGGAATAAATTTTTCGATGTTATCTGAAAAGAAGATAACACCTATTTTGTCATTATTCTGAATAGCTGAGAATGAAAGTATTGCTGCGATTTCAGTAATAATATTTTTTTTCATTTTCTCAAATGTCCCGAAGTCACGTGACCCGCTGACATCAATCAGGAGCATTACGGTAAGTTCCCTCTCCTCTTCAAATATCTTAACATAAGGGTGATTATATCTGGCAGTTACATTCCAGTCGATACTCCTTATATCATCTCCGAACTGATACTCCCTGACTTCAGAGAAAGCCATACCACGCCCTTTAAACGCACTATGATATTCGCCGGCAAAAATATTCCTCGACAAACCACGCGTCTTTATCTCGATCTTGCGTACTTTTTTTAGTAGTTCACTAGTCTCTAACATTCAGGATAATTTCTTTTTTATCTAATTGCCTGCAGTGATACAGCAGGAATTTTCAATTTTAAATTAACCGACAGGCAGGGGTTGAACCTCCGGAAACTGGTTAGCCGGAGCAGGACCCTTTTTGTCAGCTTGTTAAGGAACTTCAACTGTATTGAGAATGTCAGTAATAATTTCTTCTGATGTTATATTGTTAGCTTCAGCTTCATAACTAAGGCCGATACGGTGTCGCATAACGTCGGCACAAACAGCTCTGACATCTTCGGGTATAACATAACCCCTCCGCTTAATGAATGCATAGGCTTTTGATGCCTGTGCAAGGCTAATTCCTGCCCTTGGTGAGGAACCATAAGAGATCATTTCCTGATACTTTTCCAGTTTATAGTCCTGCGGCTCACGTGTGGCAAAAACGATATCCACTATATATTTTTGAATTTTTTCATCCATATAGACATCCCTGACAACATCCCTGGCCTTAACTATATCAGCAGGTTGAAGAATTTTTGTAGTTTCAGGGAACTGCTTCAGGAGATTTTGATTTATTATCTGTTTTTCTTCCTCTCTGTTTGGATAGTTTATGACCACCTTCAGCATAAAACGGTCAACCTGAGCTTCAGGCAGGGGATAAGTACCTTCCTGTTCAATAGGGTTTTGAGTAGCCATAACCAGAAATGGCTCATCCAGTTTATAAGTTGAATCACTGATAGTGATCTGGCGCTCCTGCATTGCTTCCAGCAAAGCGGACTGCACTTTTGCGGGAGCCCTGTTGATTTCATCTGCCAGTATGAAGTTAGCAAAGATTGGCCCCTTTTTTATTGAGAACTCTTCTCGTTTCTGACTGTAGATCATTGTTCCCAGCAAGTCGGCCGGCAACAGATCCGGTGTAAACTGAATCCTGGAAAACTTTGCATCAATCGTATTTGCCAATGATTTAATTGCCAGGGTTTTTGCCAGTCCGGGAACTCCTTCAAGCAGTATATGCCCGTTTGCTAAAAGCCCTATCAGCAGGCTTTCTGTCAGATGTTTCTGGCCAATGATCACTTTGTTCATTTCTATTGTGATCATGTCGATAAACGAACTTTCTTTTTGAATCCGTTCATTCAATTCTTTAATATCCACTCTTTGATCCATATTTGTATGCTGTTTTGCTGTCTATTTTTGAGAGCACGAATTTAAACCATTGCAAAGATAATAAGCCTTTTATTTTGTTAAAATTTATTAAGCATAATATTGATATCAATCAGTTAGCTTAAGAGAACGGCAATTGATAAGCGGACGGTAACAGAGTATCTGCATGGAAATGGCATTAATAGTAAAATGCTGCATCTGCCCTTATCCTTCATAATAAAAAAGAGAGGCTGTAAAAAACAGCCTCTGATAATTAAGATCTTTTATGAAATTTTAATTTCCCTTGCCGGTTTAGACTTAACTTCCTCACGTTTAGGAATTTTTACACTTAAGATTCCATCGGCGTAAGATGCTGTTATCTTATCGGTATCAACATTCTGTTGTGAAACAGTGAAAGACCTTTGGAATGACTGATAGCAGAATTCCCTCCTGGTATAGTTATCATCATTTTCATCTTTTTCCTCCTGTTTTTCAGAAGAAACAGTCAGTACATTATTTTGAAAATTAACTTTGAAGTCTTTTTTGCTCATCCCCGGGGCAGCTACCTCAAGGATATAGTCATCGTCAGTCTCTTTCACGTTGACAGCCGGCAGGGTTGTGTTAGTGCTGGAAAAGTTTGTAAGATTCCAGTCCATCAGGTCACTGTTGAAAAAACGGTCAAACAATGACGGTAAAAAATTTTCAGTTCTTCTTGCTAGTGTCATGGCTTTGTCCTCCTTAATTTTTAAGTTAAACATTATTTATTCTGGTTAAATAATATCAAACAGAATACCAACCTGAAAATTATGTCAAAAAGTAAACTTTAACTGTCTGATTGTCAGTTGTAATACAGCCTTGTTTAAAAATTATTGTAATCCAATAGGTTATAAACTGTCAATTTTGCATAAAAAAATAGCATTTACCGGTTGATGTGTACTAAGCTTAAAATAATTAATTTTGCCTCATGCAAAGATATTTTGTGCAACTGAGTTTTAAAGGAACGAACTACCACGGCTGGCAAATTCAGCCCAATGCCACTACTGTTCAGGAAGTGGTTGAAAGGGCGTTCTCAACAGTACTGCGCGAAAAAATTGAGATTACAGGTGCCGGCAGGACTGATACCGGAGTTCATGCTTCGTTTTTTGTTGCTCATTTTGATTCTCACCGTAGTGAACTTGAAACAGAAAAGTTGGTTTACAGACTCAACAGTTTTTTACCACCTGACATTTCCCTGCAGAGAATCTGGAAAGTTCCTGCAGAAGCCCATGCCAGGTTCAGCGCCTTATCTCGTACATATAAATATTTCATTCACAGTAAGAAGGATCCCTTTAAAACAGAAATATCCATGCTGTTTACCGGAGATCCTGATATTAATAAGATGAACGAGGGTGCCCTTCTGCTGAAGGGGTACTCTGATTTCACCAGCTTCAGCCGCCTCCACACGGATGTGAAGACCAATTTGTGCAGGATTATTTCTGCAAGCTGGAAGAAAGATGGCAATACACTTGCTTTCACTATTGAAGCTGACCGGTTTTTACGGAATATGGTACGTGCCATAACAGGCACCCTGCTGCAGTTAGGAACAGGCAGGCTGTCTGTTGGAGAGCTCCGGAAGATAATTGAGGCTAAAGACCGGAGGGTTGCCGGCGACTCCGCACCTGCAAGAGGCCTTTTTTTAACAGATATAAAATATCCCGAAAGTATTATTTACCATATTGGTTAAGTAGCTATAATATTTAAATATGAGAAAGCTGAGACGTTATTTATTAATTACCATTTTAGTGCTTGCAGCAGTTTATCTGCTTGGCCCCAAACCATCTGAACCGGAATTTGATATGAACCTGCCTTCCCTTACTTCCAATTTTCGCAATTTGGAGAAGATGATAAAAGAAAATGAGAAGATGCACAATATAAAGCCGGACAATGAATCACGTATTATCTGGGCAAATGATTCATCTGTTGAGCGAACTGAATACAGCCTGCTATATCTGCATGGCTTTTCAGCATCGTGGTACGAGGGTTACCCTGTCAATAAGAATTTTGCACAATATTTTGGCATGAATGCATATTTTCCAAGGCTGGCTTCGCATGGCATAGATACTGTTGATGCATTGACAGACATGACGCCCGACCGTTTATGGACTTCAGCCAAAGAGTCACTGATGATTGCCAGGAAAATTGGTAAGAGGGTACTGATAATGGGAACATCAACCGGCGGAACACTTGCCCTCATGCTTGCCGCGACCTTTCCGGAATATGTTGACGGCCTGATTCTCTATTCACCGAATATCCGGATAAATAACAACAAGTCTTTTTTACTGTCTAAACCCTGGGGACTGCAGATTGCACGTAAGAGTTACAATGGAAGGTACAGGGTGACCAACCAGGACTCAACCTCAAAAGAATGTGCTTACTGGAATTGTAAATACCGGCTTGAAGCAATTGTGTATTTGCAGCAACTTATTGATTTCACAATGAAAAAGGAGACATATGCCAGGGTAACTGCCCCTGTTTTTTTGGGTTATTACTATAAGGATAAAGATAATCAGGATGATGTGGTGAAAGTAAAGTCAATGCTTAAAATGTTTGATCAGCTGGGAACTGAGGAGGGCAGGAAAATAAAGGTGCCATTTCCTGATGCCGGCAGCCACACTATTTGCAGTGAACTTTTTTCAGGTGTTGTTGACGATTTATTGATCGAGACAATAAATTTTGGAAAGGATGTATTGAATCTTAAACCAGTCAAAGCAAAGAAGTGATCAGTCCATTTGCGAGGCAGCGGCTTCGTCGATAAACCATATCAGGGTGCCGTGGACAGGTTCAATATAGTAAGCAGGCAGAAGTTTTGCCGCCTCGTTATTGTTCATAATTTCAGAGATCCTGGCAGCTTTGTTTTCACCCGTTACCATAAAAAATATCCTGTGTGCATTTTTTATCACACTTCCGGTAAGGGTAACCCTTTTCAATCCTGATGAGGGGTGTTGTGTAACAGCACACACCCTTTTATCATCGATCAGTTCTAAGTATCCGGGGAAAATTGACGCTGTATGCCCGTCGTCTCCCATGCCCAGCAGGACAAGATCAAAGACAGGGATTCCCCCGGCAATGGGTAGGTTTTTCCTGATTTCTGCAGCATAGAGCAGGGCCTCCTCATCAGGATCACTTTCTCCTTTTATCCTGTGTATATTTTCACCGGGAATATCTATATATGAAAATAGCAGCTCTCTGGCCAGGTTATAGTTGCTCTCTTCATCCTCCGGTGGTACACAACGCTCATCTACCCACCAGAAATGTATTTTATCCCACGGGATGGCATCTTTATGTTTTTCGACCAAAACAGCAAATAGTAGTTCAGGCGTCTTACCCCCTGATACAGCAATATTCAATCGTTCTGTTTCAGGTTGCCTTGACAGGTTTTTGATTTCCCGTGCAATTGCTTTACTAACCTTTCTGGGGGTTTTATAAATTTTTACTTCTGTTGAGCTTGTCATGGCTATAATATTGATTTATATTTTATAACTCACAAAACTCTCCGTCATTTGTAAGATTTTTACAGGGATACCTCCATTCACCCCCTTCTATCAGCCTTTCTGCCTGTTCGGGTCCCCAGGTTCCGGCAGGATAGCCGTAAACTGGTATTTCAGGATTATTTTGCCAGGCATCAATTACCGGCTGAACAAATTTCCAGGCCTCTTCAACCGCATCGCCCCGTGAATAGAGAGTTGCATCACCATGCATGCTGTCGAGCAATAACCTTTCGTAGGCTGATGGCAGCCGGATGTCAGAAAGGTCGGAATAGTGGAAATCCATATTAACAGTTTGAACCATAAATCCGGCACCTGGTGTTTTCATCCTGAACTTCAGAAGTATACCTTCATCAGGTTGTATTCGTATCACCAACTGGTTATCCCTTGGTCCGGGGAATCCGGAATTGTTGAACAGGTGGTGGGGTACCTGTCTGAAATGGACTACAGCTTCAGTAACACTTGCAGGCAGCTTTTTACCTGTCCTGATATAAAAAGGAACACCTCCCCAGCGCCAGTTATCGATAAAAAACTTCATTGCAACGTATGTTTCAGTGCGTGATCCGGGCGACACACCCGGTTCGTCCCTGTATCCCTTTACAGCCTCTCCATTTATCCGGGAACCCGTATATTGTCCGCGGATAACATTACGGATAACATCCTCTTCTGACATGGGGTGAAGAGATTTAAAAACTTTTACAATTTCATTCCGGATAGCATCTGCCTCAATGACAACAGGAGGTTCCATTGTAATAAATCCAACGAGTTGCAGGAGATGGTTCTGCAGCATATCGCGTAATGCCCCTGAGTTGTCATAATAACCACCCCTTTTTTCGATGCCAAGAGTTTCAGACGATGTAATCTCAATCCTTTCAACATAGTTACGGTTCCACAATGGTTCAAAGATCCCATTGGCAAACCTGGTTACGATCATGTTCTGTACCGTCTCCTTTCCCAGGTAATGATCTATACGGTATATCTGATTTTCTGCAAAATAATTTAAGAGGCCGGAATTTAATTTCCTGGCAGAATGAAGGTCAGTCCCGAAAGGTTTTTCAACTATTAACCTTCTTGAACATTCAGAGGACTTGCTCAGACCCGAGCCGGAAAGGTTTTCTGCAATGACACTGTAGACAGAGGGTGGTGTTGATAAATAAAAAATACAGTTGGCATCAATACCGATGTCTGCGCTGAGCTTTTTTATCCTCGATTTAAGCAGGGTGTAGTCAGACGGATTATTGGTAGCAACCTGCTGGTAATACAACATTTTTTTGAATTCTCCGGTTTCTTTTTCTGATTCCAGGTATTCACATGCCTTTTCCCTGAAATCATTATCCGTAAAATTAGTTCGGGATGCCCCCAATACAACAAATTTATCCGGTAAAAGTTTTTGCCGGAACAGATCAAAGAGGGCAGGGATCAGCTTCCTTTTTGTCAGGTCGCCGGAGGCACCAAAAATTACCAGTATTTGATTTTTTGGTCTCTTCATAGTAAACAATTTACTATGTAACACAATATACTATTACATTGTTTTTGTAGAAAAAATATTTGAAGCTCAAATTTATGCACTTTTTATTCTTAATGTATCTGCCATAAAATTCACCACTTGTTTTGTTAAACCTGAACGGACATATTTCAATATCAGTTTTGAAATTTATATTTTTTTCTGAAACTGATTTGAAAGCAGCCTCTTTTGCACACCAGTATAATAATTGTTTCACTCCTTTTTCTTCGCCGGACGAATCGGTAAACTCCTGATCATTAAGTATTCGTGAGGCTACTTTTTTGACCGGCCTGTCTGAGGGTTCAACATCAATACCCGGATTTTCAGGAGAGATCATTATCACTGCCAGATCATCTGAGTGTGAAATGCTGATATTCAGGTTCTGATCTTTAAGGAATGGTTTACCTTCATCATTATATAATATTTCATTATTGTCCGGCAGCATACATTTTAATAATAATCTTATGGCAAGATACTCTTTTTTTCTTTTTTCATTATTAAATTTTTCGAATTCATTTTTTTCCATTACGGAAAGGTCAGATAAAAGAAGCAATGAAGATACAGGTTCTGTCAGTTCCCATATTCCGATCTTTCCTGTTTTTAGTTCAATAATTTCAGTCAAGGCCATCAGTTCCAGGTTGTGGTTTCTATTAACCGGTTAATGTCTTTTTCAAGGAAATCAATAACCGGTTTGAGCGAATCAATATCAGGCGTTGCACGTATATATAATGCGCCTCTGATAAAATGGGAAGTACTGTCGGTTAAAAAGAACTGAACCGGCGAGGCAGCATTACCTTCGATTCTGTAAACAGTGCCATATACTTTATCTTCAGGGTTAATGAATAACTGTTCTTTAATGGCATTTGCCTTTACCGAATGTTTATATGCCAGGGTTCTTGTCTCCTCCATTAACTTGTAGAGGAACAGCTTGTCGGGGCCATCATTTTCCCGGAGGTTATAATATGAAATATGTAGTTCAGCTTTGTTAGTGGGGATAGAAACATTGATCCAGTTTTTTTTATCGGGGTTTTCAGGATCAGGTGTTATTAATGAATAAACAGGAACAGAAAATTTATAAGGAGCATTAAGGTTTGTAAACCTGTACTCCTTTTGAGGAAAATCTATCCGGAAGAAACCCCTGGGTTTAGGGGTGTGGCCGGAATTGCAGCTAAAAAAAGTTATTGCCAGGACAAGGCAGAGACAATAGTTATACTTCATTTGTAGTATTCCAGATTAAAAACTTCATATCTTATTAATGCTAAGATTAAAAAAGCCCCTGTAGCGGGGCTTTTTTTCAGAAGGGAAGATCATCGTCACCCTGGTTATCTGTTTCAGGTTCATCCGGACCTGAATCAGTTTCGGGTTCCTGGCGATTGCCGCCATATTGAGATTCTGTTCTGTCGTTATTCTGGTTATCACTCCTGGTTCCAAGCATTTGCATTACGTCAGCCACTATCTCTGTAATGTATCGTTTATTCCCGTCTTTATCGTCATATGAACGCGTCTTTATCTTGCCTTCAATATAAAGCTGCCGTCCTTTTGTTACATACTTTTCAGCCACATCGGCCAGGCCTCTCCACAAGACTATATTATGCCATTCTGTAGAGGTCACCTTATCTCCGTTTTTTGCTGTGTATGATTCTGAAGTTGCCAAAGGGAAATTTGCAACTGCCACGCCTGAATCAAGGTGTCTGATCTCGGGGTCTTTACCCACATTTCCAACTAAAATTACTTTGTTAATAGACATATTTATTTATTTATAGGTTAACGACTTAAAAATACAATTTTTAATTTTAACTGAAAGACTTTGCCTGGGAAAAATTGTACACAAAAAGCTAACTTGTTAACTATCTTAAATTAAAATGTAAAATTATTTATTTAAATGCTTTCCGATATATAAAATATTTTTATTTTTGCACACCAGAATATTTGATTAATTTATTGAAAACTAAATAATTTAAAGACATGACAAAGGCAGATATAGTAAATGAGATTTCAAAAAACACAGGAATTGAAAAAGTAACTGTTCAAAAAACAGTTGAAGCTTTTATGGGAACAATCAAAGAATCCCTTGAAAATGGTGATAATGTATACCTCCGGGGATTTGGAAGTTTTGTAGTAAAAAAGAGAGCTGAAAAGACAGCACGCAATATTTCTAAAAACACTACCATTATAATTCCGGCACATTATATTCCTTCGTTTAAACCTGCAAAAACGTTTGTGTCGTTAGTAAAAAATAATGTAAAGTAGAGAAATATGCCAAGCGGAAAAAAGAGAAAAAGACATAAGATGGCCACTCATAAACGTAAAAAAAGATTACGTAAGAACAGGCATAAAAAGAAAAAATAGATTTTTATAAAGTTTGCTGAACATATTAAACCTAAGGCAACAACATTAATGCTTTAGGTTTAATATGTTATGATTTTTTGGTTTAATTATTTAACAGAATTAATATTTAGGTTGTGAGTAGTGATTTAATTATTGATGTCACTCCTTCCGAAATAGTCATAGCATTACAGGAAAATAAGAAACTTGTTGAGTTAACCAGGGAAAAGAGCGGAGCGAAATTTGCAGTAGGAGATATTTATCTGGGCAAGGTGAAAAAAATCATGCCCAGTCTCAATGCAGCCTTTATTGATGTTGGCTACGAAAAGGACGCTTTTTTGCATTATCTTGATATGGGGCCGCAATTTTCAACCCTGAATAAATTTTTGCGTGTTGTTTCTTCAAGGAAAAGTAAAATTCCTTCCTTTTCCAGGATCCATTCAGACCCTGATATTATAAAGGAAGGTCGGGTTACCGATGTCCTGAAAGCTGGACAGAATATCCTGGTTCAGGTTGCAAAGGAGCCTATATCCACTAAGGGTCCCCGTTTAACTTCAGAAATTTCCATTGCAGGCAGATATATCGTTTTGATACCATTCAGCGACAAAGTTTCAGTATCACAAAAAATTAAATCAAACGAAGAAAAAAATCGTCTTAAAAAATTAATTCAGAGTATTAAACCCCATAATTACGGAGTTATCGTAAGGACTGCCGGAGAAGGCAAGAAGGTTGCCGACCTTGACCAGGAACTAAGACGGTTAATTGATAAGTGGGAAACAACCTTTCATAAACTGAGACGTGCCTCTGCACCCTCACTTATAGTAGGAGAAATAGACAGGACCACAGCCTTACTCAGGGATATATACACGTCAAATTTTAACAGTATAATTGTTAATGATCAGTCTGTTTGTACCGAAATCGCTGAGTATATAGAAAGTATTGAGGCAGCTAATAAAAAGACTGTTAAGCTTTATAAAGGGCATCGTCCTATTTTTGAACATTACGGAATTGAAAAACAAATTAAAGCTTCATTCGGGAAAACTGTATCATTCAAAAATGGCGCTTACCTGATTGTGGAACATACTGAGGCTTTTCATGTTATCGATGTCAATAGCGGCAACAGGGCAAAGACAGGTGTTGATCAGGAGACAAATGCACTGGATGTCAATCTTGCTGCTTGTGAGGAGATAGCCAGACAACTCAGACTCAGGGATATGGGTGGAATTATTGTGATCGATTTTATCGATATGCACAATCAGAACAACAGATTAAAGGTATATGAATATATGAAAGAGGTAATGGCCGGTGACAGGACCAAACATAATATTCTGCCTTTAAGTAAGTTTTGCCTGATGCAGATAACCAGGCAGCGGGTGAGGCCTGAAGAAATAATTGAAACCGCTGAAACTTGTCCCGTATGCAAGGGACTCGGTACAATTACACCAACAGTTCTGTTTGCAGATGATCTTGAAACTAAAGTTCATTATATATTAAAAGACCTTAATAAAAAACGCATATATATGGCTGTTCATCCATATATTCATGCATTTCTGACTAAAGGTTTGAGAAGTCCGAGAAACAGATGGATATTTAAATATTTAAAATGGGTCAGCATAAATGCTAATAGTTCATATACTTTCCTTGAATATCATTTTTATGATGAAAATATGGAAGAGATAATTTTATAGTTAAACATTATAAAAATATCTCTGTTATATTCAAATATATGCATTTTTGCATATTTTAGCGGCTGATAGTATGTTTTGATATATATAATGATTAGGTAT
>JAAYJR010000127.1 GCA_012522835.1 Bacteroidales bacterium | reverse complement strand
GCTTTTACTTCTGTTACCCTGTAAAGGTATAAATTTTTTGAAGCAGTTATATCAATAAACTGTCCGGCTTCTTTCACAGGTAATATTACTGCAATCCTTCCGGCAGGCTTTAAGAGGCCGGCCGGGAAAACAGCCAGGTCGTTCAGTGACAGTAGGTCGCTATGTTTGGCAATTGATAAACCGGGGTGTAATGATTTTTTCGAGTTGATAAAAAAGGGAGGATTACAAACTATCAGGTCGAAAAGTGCCCGATTATTTTGGGCAAACTCCTGCAATGAAATGTTATATATTTTAATTCTGTCATTCCAGATTGAATTAACAACATTTGTTGAAGCCTCCAATGCAGCATTTTCTTCAATATCTATTCCGGTAATCTCAGCCTTTGATCTCTGAGCCAGAATAAGGGCTATTACTCCTGTTCCGGTTCCGATATCCAATATGCTCTCCGAATTTTCTATATTTACCCAGGCTCCGAGTAAAACGCCGTCGGTACCCACCTTCATTGGGGATTTTTCCTGGATTACAGTGAATTTTTTAAATTGGAAATAGTTATTTCTTCCCATCCTGAAATTTTTCAAATGCTCCCATTCCGAAAAGTGCAAAATCATATTTCACCGGATCATCGGGATCGAACCGCCTCAGCACATTAGTAACCTCCTCAACAGCCTGCCAGTCATTCTGTTTCCTTTTCAGGAGTCCCAGTCCCCGCGATATATTACCGGTATGAACATCCAGTGGTAACATCAGGACAGCTGCAGGGATACCTTTCCAAAGTCCGAAGTCAACATTGTTATTATCTTTCCTTACCATCCACCGCAGAAACATGTTCAGCCTTTTCCCTGAAGCGCCCTTGTCAATATTTGAAATATGTTTGCGGCTCCTTTCTCCTGCTTTCTCGAAGAATACAGTGTAGAAGTGGATAAGGGCATCCTTTATATTTCCGCTATTTTTATATCCCTGTTCAAAAACAGATTGAAGTCCCCCATATTTTAAATATATATTTTTCAGGGATTTAGCAAAATAGATGCAGTCATTGCCATTAAATGTCCTGTGAACGAATGATTTCAGCAACAGGTAATCAGAAGTTGACGCGTTAATTATAAAATCATACGGATTGTTATCCATGATCTTCATAAGCCGGAGGGCATTTTTAATTATTGCAGTTCGGTTACCCCACGAAATAGTTGAAGTATAAAAAGCAGATATCTCAATATTTTCTTTTTGTGAGAATAGTTTGGGTACCTGTATCGGGTCAGTAGTAATAAATTCCGGCCGGTTATATCTGGTTGCCTTTTCTTCAAGCAAAGTCTTTATATTATCTTCATCGGAACTTAAGAATGAATCCATATTGTTTATCAGGTCAAACGATTTATAATTATCTCCACGGCAGACTCTGTTACTTTCTTATTCCGACACCTCTTTAGTTACCTGATAACCCGCATCGATAACTCCGTCCTTAATATGGATTATTTTATCAGAGCGGTCAGCAAACTGATCATCGTGGGTTACTATTACAAAGGTTTGGTTAAAATCATCACGCAGCTTAAACAACAGATCATGCAGCTCCTCCCTGTTTGCAGAATCAAGATTTCCTGAAGGTTCGTCTGCAAGCACTACCGCCGGATTGTTAATAAGGGCCCTCGCCACTGCCACTCTCTGTTTTTCACCACCTGAAAGCTCTGACGGTTTATGGTTATATCTTTCGGTCAGACCCAGATAGTCAATAAGTTTCATGGCCTCTTTTTCGGCCTTTTTTTTAGAATTACGGGAAATGAATGCAGGGATACAGATATTTTCAAGAGCAGTAAATTCAGGCAGCAAATGGTGGAACTGGAAAACAAAGCCAATTTCCCTGTTCCTGAATGCTGACAGTTCCTTTTCAGTAAGAGAAGATATTTTTTTGTCTCCATAAAATATTTCTCCGCTATCCGGATTGCTTAATGTTCCTATAATTTGCAACAGGGTAGTTTTACCGGCTCCGCTTGCCCCTACAATAGAATATATTTTTCCCTTCGGAATTTCCAGGTTAATTCCCTTCAGCACCTGAAGAGAGCCGAACGATTTTTTTATATTTACTGCTTTGATCAAATTTTAATGTACCCTTTAAAAGCGGAAATGCGGGCTTATATAATGAGCCCGCATCTCCTTTTTATAAGCAAAAACCAAGATGCCAGAACAGAGTTAGTCCTCCATTTGGTCGTAAATATTATTTTTTATTTCATTAGCATCTTTCGTGACATCATTCGATACCTCATCCAGGTCTTTTTTTATTTCAGAGGTATGTTCATTGATCTCACGTTTAATCTCATTGGTTGCTTTCTTAAATTCACGCATTCCTTTACCTAATGTTTTGGCAATATCCGGAATGGCTTTTGCTCCGAAAAACAACAGCGCAAGCAGCATTACCAAAACAAGTTCCCCTCCGCTGATAAACAAAATATAAGTTACCATTCCTAATTATTTTACCTTACAAATATACAAATTGGTCTGATCAAACATATAAAATCTTTAAAAGTTTAATCTTGTTTTTAATTTTTACGCTTTGTTGCCATTTTTGACAAACGAAGTTGTATTTCATATGCTATTGGTGTAGCAACAAACAGCGATGAATAGGTACCTACAATCACACCCACAAGAAGTGCAAATGTAAAACCTCTGATCGTAGCTCCTCCGAACAGGAATATTGCAAGCAGCACGACCGCTGTTGACAATGATGTACTGAAAGTACGTCGCAGAGTGCTGTTTATAGCCGAGTCAATATTCTGTTCCCTGTTCCGTTTCGGGTGAAGCTTAAGATATTCCCTGATACGGTCCAGAACAACCACGGTATCATTTATTGAGTAACCCAGTACCGTAAGGATTGCAGCAATAAATGCCTGGTCAATTTCCAGAGAGAATGGCAGTATGTTGTACAACATCGAGAAGATTCCCAGAATAATCAGGGAATCGTGCGCCAGGGCAACTACTGCTCCCACACTGTATTGCCAGTTATTAAAGCGGATCAGTATATAGAGGAAAATAATAATAAGTGCAAAACTGATGGCTATGACAGAATCTTTCCGGATATCGTCAGATATTGTTGCCCCGACCTTTTGAGAGCTAAGCTGATAATCTTCAGTAAACTCTTCCAGGGTAACACCTTTATCAATAAATCCGGCATCCTGAAGTCCCTTCATTAGCAGTTCCTCAACCTCATTATCAACATTTTCTGAATCATCATCAACTTTATAAACAGTAGTAATCCTAACCTGGTTGGCTGATCCGAAGGTTTTTACTTCCGGAGCTATACCATATACATCAAAAAGAGCCTGCTGCACGTCAGCAACCTGTACATCCTGGTCGAAACGTACCACATAAGTCTGGCCTCCCTTGAAGTCAATACCGTAATTCAGTCCTCTGGTAGACAGCGAAATGATACCCAGTAGGATGAATGCACCTGAAATAATGAAAGCGATTTTTCTTTTTTCCAGAAACTTAATTGATGCGTTTCTCAGCCATTGGCTTGTGGCTGCTGAGGTAAACTTTATTTTTTTATTCCGTTTAAGCCTCCATTCAAATATCAGCCGCGTAATAAAGATAGATGTAAACAGTGAAATGAGTATACCGATGATAAGAGTAGTTGCAAATCCTTTTATCGGTCCCGATCCGAAAACATAAAGAACTATACCGGTCAGAAGAGTAGTTACCTGTCCGTCAATGATAGCTGAATAAGCATTTTTGTAACCGTCAGCAATTGCCAGTTTAAGTCCTTTCCCCGCCATAATTTCTTCCTGTACCCTTTCGTAGATAAGCACGTTAGCATCTACCGACATACCAATTGTAAGGACTATACCTGCAATACCCGGCAAAGTAAGGGTTGCTCCGAGAGATGCCAGTATCCCTATAATAAACAGCATGTTAATCAGAAGTGCAGCATTAGCAGCACCACCTGCATTCCTGCTGTAGAAAAAGATCATATATGCAAGTACCAGCACAAAAGCGATGATAAATGAATACATACTTTTATTAATCGCCTCCTGGCCGAGTGACGGACCGACAATTTCTTCCTGTATAATCCTTGCCGGTGCCGGCATTTTTCCTGATTTAAGGATATTTGCAAGGTCTTTAGCCTCTTCGATACTTTCAAGTCCTGTTATACTTGAACGCCCTCCGGAAATTTCATTTTGAACAGTGGGGAATGAGCGGACGTAGTTATCGAGGACAATCGCTATCGATTTACCGATATTTTCTTTTGTCATTCTTTGCCATGTTTTAGCTCCTTCGCTGTTCATTGTCATTGATACTTCAGGATTTGATCCGAACTGGTCGAAATCCTGTCGGGCATCAGTGATGACTTCACCGCTGAGCGGAGGCCTTCCGTCGCGGGTGGTTACTTTCAGTGCAATAAGCCTGAAATAGTTGCCTGCATCATCAATAGCATTTGCTGTCCACTTGAAGATCATATCCCTGGGGAAGATAGACCGGATCTGTTCCATTGAGAGGTATTCGTTAACTCTGGCTGTATCTCTTGAATGTGCAATACCAACTGCCGGGCCGGGGAATAGTTGTCCTGACTGGTCAGTACTAGGATTCAGCACAGCAAATAACGGGTACTCTTGCCTGAAGTTTTCCAGGTCCTCCATTCCGGTAACAGTAGAGTCTTCAGTTACACCTGATTTCAGCTCTGAAAGCAGTGAACTCTCTTTAGCAGTATCAGCGACTGCATCTGCCTGGCCATCCGCCTGAAGTTGACCGGCTTCGTCAGATACAGTATCAGAAGTTTGTCCGGTTGTATCTTTTTCCAGGTTCTGCATCTCTTTGAGTTTATCGTTTGCCTGCATAAAGTACTGGTAAACTTCATTGTTTTCGTAAGTTTCCCAGAACTCAAGAGTCGCTGTTCCCTGGAGAAGATTTCTTACCCTGTTTTGGTCTTTAACTCCCGGCAGCTCAACAAGTATGCGACCTTTAGTTTGCAATTGCTGAATATTTGGCTGTGCAACGCCAAAACGGTCTATACGAGTTCTGATAATATTGAAAGCATTATCAATAGCAGCATCTGTTTCATTCCGGATCACATCCAAAACTTCACTGTTGGTCGTATTTATATTTATTTTATCACGTAATTCGAGTGTGAGGAATATTGATGCCAGTTGAGCATTCGGATCTATCTCTTCAAAAGCCTCACCAAAAAGAGTGACAAAGTCTTCCTGGCTTTCCTTTTTGAGCTCGTTAGCCCTTGCCAGTGCGGCATTGAAAGTAGAGTCGGTATTGTAGTTGGAGAGGGCTCTTATAAGGTCATCACCCGCCACCTCCAGGGTCACGTTCATACCACCTTTAAGGTCAAGTCCCAGATTTAGTTCAAGCTCTTTGACCTCCTTGTAAGTGAATTTCTTAAGGCCTAAGAAGTTATATACCACTTCTCCCGAAATTGAATCAAGATAAGAAAATTCCATAGCGGGATCTCCCTGTGCATATTCCTCAGCTGCTTTTTCAATCTGTTTAGATTTCCATGTAAATGATAACTGATAAAAACAAACCGCTGCCAGCAATATGGCAAATGTCATTATAGCGCCTCTGTTTTGCATATTATATAATTTTTTAAGTTATTGTATTATTGTTAATTGATAACTGCCTGTTCTTATAAACAGTGGATTATAAATTTCCGGATTGTGAGATATATTTGCCGGAGACTCAGAAAATGAGTGGCGGATCTTCCTTGGGAAAAGAAAAATAGTAATGGCCTGCTATCAATTGCAGGAAAGATAATATAGAGGGATTGACAGTTTTTTTATAGTCTTTTTTCAGTATTTGGGAATCATGCTGCTGGTGATATTTTTGGACCAGCTTGTTATGTGATTGTTCGTACAAAATCCGGGATGGTATTTTCTGGAGTGATATTTTTGCCGATAATGAACTGAATGGATTACAGAAACATATTATATTGTCAGAACTGTCAGTTTTCCCGCTATCAGCCTCTATCTCTTCAAGTTCAACAGGATGTTTTTCAAAATATATATCCATAACGATAGTAGTGCCAACAACTATGATGAAAGCTGCGAGCTTAAGCAATTTGTTTTTCGATATTTTAAGTTTGTATTTCACAAGCTTTTTTTGGGCGCAGCAAATATACCTAAACATTTCAGGTTTACAAAGATAGGATTAAGTAATTTCAATGATATTATTTACCTCTGTCTGTCTTCAGAATTATAATTTTTCTTTTGTAGTCGACGATTGCATTATATTTCATTAAGAAATCACCTCCCAGCAATCCACAGATTTTAAGGTTAGCTGCTTTGGAGTATAGTTTGTTAATAGCCGAAAGGTCAAGTAGTGCCACTTTGAAATTTTTCAATTTCAATTTTCCATACGAAACTCCTTTGATCTCGGCAAGAGCAGATTCTATTGGCATGCCGCCAATACCTGCAGTGTTGACCTGGTCGGGCATTTCGTCTGACAGGTTATATTTTGAAGTAAGGTTTTTATCGAAAACTGTTTTTGAGGCACCCGTATCTATTACCCAGTATCCGATAGTTGAATCAAAAAACAGGGAGGGAATGATAAGATGAAAGTTGTCGTCTTCCAATTCAATAATACGGATGGGGATTTTGATTTTCATATCTACTTTCCTTATAGTATATTCATTCCGTCGAGGAGGTTCATCAGATTCCTGACCGATGCTGCAGAGTAAATTAAAGCTTTTTGTTCTTCGTCGTTAAGCGATACTTCAATTATTTTTTCTATACCGTTTTTTCCCAATTTCACAGGCACTCCCATAAACAGGTCTTTCAGTCCGTATTCCCCTTCCAGTCTTACGCAACATGGCATAATTCGTTTTTGATCCATTATTATTGCTTCCACCATTTGTGCAACTGCTGAACCGGGAGCATACCAGGCTGATGTTCCCATGAGGTTCACTAATTCACCTCCGCCTCTTTTTGTACGCTTAACTATTGCATTTAGTTTTTTTTCATCAAGGAGTTCTGAAACAGGTATCCCCGACACCGTCGTGTAGCGGTTTAAAAGTACCATGGAATCTCCGTGCCCGCCGATTATTAAGGATTGAATATCCCTTGGGGAGACATCCAGCTCTTCTGCCAGAAAAGCACGGTACCGTGCTGTATTAAGCAGTCCGGACATACCTATCACCTCATTTCGTGGTTTACCGGCAGACATGAATGCTGTGTATGACATAACTTCTAAAGGATTAGACACAATAATTATCTTGGCATTTGGTGAATACTTTACAACCTTTTCTGTAACATTTTTAATAATACCGGCATTTACT
>JAAYJR010000041.1 GCA_012522835.1 Bacteroidales bacterium | reverse complement strand
TGTGCCAAATTTATATTTATCAGAACTGCTGTCCAATGACAAAGTGAAACTGGCTGCCGCTGGCATCTGAGGCTCCCGGCACTTTATCAAATCCATATCCCCAGTCTATACCCATCAGCCCAAACATAGGGAGAAATATTCTTACGCCGACACCTGCAGATCTGTATAATTTGAAAGGATTGTAGTTTTGGAAATTTATGTCAGCATTTCCCCCTTCGAGGAATGTAAGTGCATAAATAGTTGCACTTGGCTTTAATGTTACCGGATAACGCATTTCCATAGTAAACTTTGAATACATTCTGGAACCTGTGACGGTATTCGGACTCAGACTGAAATCCTGATACCCCCTTAATGATATATAGTCGGTTCCATACATATTAAATCCGGACATTCCCGAACCACCTACAATGAAACCTTCGAATGGGGAGAGACGGTCAGGATCATAATAGCCAAGGAATCCCAGTTCTGCCGAAGTGCGTAACACTAAGTTCATATTTTTTGACAAGGCGTTGAATACCTGTCCTTTAAATAACCATTTATGATATTCAATCCATTTGTATTTCTCTTTGTTGGTAATTTCAGTTGAAGCAGATTTTTTGCCTGACAATAATGAAAAGGGAGGAGTTGCTTTTAATGTAATTGAGAATTGTGAACCACTTCTTGAATAGAGGGGATTATCGATTGAGTTTCTTCCAAATGCTGTTTTCAGGCTGAAGTTGTTAAATGTTCCGTTTACCTGGCCATTTTCATCTGCAAGAAAATAGAAGCTGGTCATGTTACGCAGAAGGTAATGCTCAAATGATAATTCATGGTAAATTGTAAAGAAATCGTCGGGAAACGACAGCCTGTATCCGTAACCCATTGCAATCGAAGTGGTTTCCCATATTTGATCATTGGCTTTATCTTCCTCTTCCGCTCCGTAATTATACTCGACCTGGGGATAACCTCCGTAACCATAGGGATCATATCCATATCCATACCCATAAGGAGAATAGCCTCCGTATCCAAATGGTGAGTAACCTCCGTAACCATATGGCGAATAACCTCCATAACCATAAGGAGAATAGCCGCCATACCCATAAGGGCTGTAAGATTGGTAATATTTATTAGCACTGTAATTTACCCTGGTATGTGATAATGAAAATGAAAATGAGTTTGGTTTTTTGCCTCCCAGCCAAGGTTCAACAAAAGATAATCCAACCGTTCTGTAATACTTTCCACTGGTTTGGTATCTGAGGCTGAGTGTTTGCCCGTCTCCTGAAGGCAATGGTCTCCATGCCTGTTTATTGAAAAAGTTACGCATTGAAAAATTGGCAAATTTAAGGCCTACCGACCCCATGAACATACCGGCTCCGAATCCTCCTGACAGCTCTATCTGGTCGTTGGCTTTTTCCTGTAGCTGATATTCAATGTCAACAGTTCCGTCTTCAGGTTTTGGATGGATATCAGGATTTATGGCTTCCGGATCAAAATGGCCTAATTGTGACAGTTCTCTTACCGAACGGATAATTGCTGATTTGTTGAACAGGTCGCCCGGGTATGTTCTGATCTCCCTTCTGGCAACATGCTCATGAGTTTTTGTATTTCCTGTTATCATCACTCTGTCTATAGTTGCCTGCTTACCCTCCCGGATCCGCATTTCATAATTGATTGTATCATTGTTAATACTTGCTTCAACCGGTTGAAGATCGAAAAAGAGATAACCCTCGTTAAGATAAAGGTTATTGAGACCTATGTCATTGTCGAACAGTTGTTTTTCAAGGATTGACTGGTTAAATACATCTCCTTTCTCAATTCCAAGGACACTGTTCAGTTGTTCAGACGGGTAGACAGTATTGCCCACCCACTTTATATCTCCGAAATAATATTTATTTCCTTCGTCAACTTCTATTTCGACATTTACTCTGGGTTTGTTTTTTCTGCCTACATTAACCTGATATACGGTGTCTCCTAAAATGATTGCATCCCGGAATCCTTTTTCGTTATATTTATCTATAAATTTTACTTTATCTTTTTCATACTCTTCCTGAAGGTACTTTTTTGTTCTGAAAAAGTTTTTTAATTTTTTGGCATTCGTTTTTTTCATTGCCCGTTCAAGTAAGTTACTTGACACTTGTTGGTTCCCATGGATGATTACGTCATTCACTTTGACCTTCTCTTTCTTGTTAACATTTATGTCGAGAATAACGCTGTTATTGGCAGTTGTATCATCACGCTGAACAATGCTTACTTCTGTGTTGAGGAATCCTTTGGCAAGGAACAGATTTTTTATGGCTCTTTCAGCATTTATTATTTGGTTGTCAGTTATCTGGCTGCCTTTCAGTAGCAGAACCTTCTCGTTAATATCATCCTGTTCTGATTTATTTACTCCGTAAAAGTTAATATCTGACAGCCGTGGCCGTTCCTGAAGGTAAATGTCAAGCCATACCTGATTATCAGTAGCTTTAGTGACAGTAACTTTCACATCTGAAAAAAGCCCCTGTTGCCACATTTTATTTATGGCATTGGTGATAGC
>JAAYJR010000095.1 GCA_012522835.1 Bacteroidales bacterium | reverse complement strand
TGTAATGGTACCTTTAACAGACACTTTCCGTGTCATAACCATAAGGCTATTAAATAAAAAATCACCTTTTTATCCCGACAATAACCATATACACCACAGGTTACTGGCGCTTATCCCTGATCACTTCACGGTAACTATTATCCTTACCTCCGTCAGTATTATACTGATACTGCTGTCAGTCCTTTTTGATTTTCTGTTTGTAAATGTAACTATGCAATTTATAGTTATGTTCTTTATTAGATTATCAATATCTTTTATTCCATCATATCTTGTAGAAAAAAAGCAGGAAAAGCATAAAAGTGAAAAATATCATCATATATACTATTGAGGTGTTTGCGGATATACTAACTGAAAAAAAAATTATGATTTTTAATTTGTGAAATTTCGTCTTTTATCTTAACTTGATCTGACTTAGAATCTGGAAAAATAGTTCGATGTCTATAATTTGTCCACAAAAAAAGATATAACATTTATTATAAATGTCCTAATATTGTCCCGCTATTATTAAAACATCTTTTAAGATAGTTGATTATGATATCAAATATTTCATCATTATAAAAAAATATGAGAGTCACTTTACTAATTGGAGGAGAACCATTTGACTGTCTTCCCTTTTCAGAGGAGGTTTTTAAGGAAAATGATGCTGTTTATGCAATTTTATCTATCAAGGGAGGCGGCAGGTGGAAGGTTGTCGACATAACAGATACATCAAAAGTACCGAAGGAGAAGGAAGAGATCCTGAAGCAAAAAAAATACTGGGAAGATAAATGTCAAAACAGAAATATATGGGTTGGCGCTTATGTGATGCCCGGTGACAAATTCAATGATCAGGACAGGGCCGATTTTCAAAAACTACTGATTGAAAGATATGATTTATAAGCAGTTACTTTTGGCGTTCACAGATGACAAGACTTACCGGCTCTTTATAAAATATTTATCCTTTTAAGTATAAATATTATAATATTTTTATGTAAGAGGCTGCAATTTTGTGAATCAGTATGATCTTCATTATTAAATTCTGCGGCCATGAAAAATATCAAGACTAAACTCATAATTGGAATAGTAATTGTTTTTCTTATTTCATACGCCATCATGATGGTGAACATGGGTACAAGCCAAAGCATCGTCAATAAATCTGATTCCCTGCTTACCAGCAACTACGCTTCGATAAAACATACATTCCGGATGCTCACAATTTTAAACGATGTAAATGGAATCATTGCACAGGGTTTAAGTGAAGATTCGGTGGCAGGAGAGACTCTTAGTATTATAAAAAAACTGGAATTTTTTGAACAACCGCTAAAGCTCCAGACAGATAACATCACTGAGCCGGGAGAGTCAGAGCTGACAAATAACCTGCAAAGGTCATTCGATGCCTGGCGGCATTACCTTATCGCACGGGAAGAGCCCTTTTACTGGGAGGAGTTCAACAAGCTTATGCAGGAATTAAGGAGAGATATAATTAACATTTACCAAATGAATGCCCTGGCTCTCGAGGAGAAAAATGATGCCATCAAAAAACATGCGGAATATGTCCTGAAACTGCAAAAAAATGTAGGGATAGCCGGACTCGTAATTTTGGGGGTATGCCTGATCCTGCTGCCTGTTTACCTGTTTTTGCGGAGGTAAAAATACCGGAGAAGAGGGGTTGAATTACTTAATAACAAGGAGGACTGTTGCAAAGAAACATCAAATTAAGCCGGATTCCCTTTATTGCCAGTGCAATTGCTTTGCTGGTAATTATTTACGACATGGGATTTGAAAAACATTTCGGAGAAAACCGGTTGTTGGAGCAAATCTATATATTTACAATAATAGTTGGCAGTGTATCAATTGCCGGCAGATACTTTTTCAAAAATATCAGGCCCGTTCTTAAGGTATTAACTTTCGACCTGCCTCTTGTGCTGCTGTGCGTTGTTATTATTCTGCTGCATTTTAAAATTACAGATCTTCAGGAACAATATTTTTCTATTCAGGATATAGGGCTCAGGATAGCGGTAGTAATGATCTTCATACGTGAATTTGCTGCATTAAAAATAAAGTATAAATGGGGCACTGTAAATCCGGCTCAGCTCTTTATTTTCAGTTTCCTGACATTGATCGTCTCAGGATGCTTCTTCCTGCTTCTGCCAAATGCAACTTATACAAACATCTCTTTGATTGATGCGCTCTTTACCTCTACAAGTGCTGTTTGCGTAACGGGACTGATTGTTGTGGATACCGGCAGTTTTTTTACGCCTTTCGGACAGATAGTAATAATGTTTCTTATTCAGGCCGGGGGACTGGGAATTATGACTTTTGCAAACTATTTCAGCTATTTTTTCAAAGGGTCAGCCTCCTTTTCAAAACAGATACTGATAAGTGAGTTAACCTGGTCAGGGAGACTGGGAGAGGTGTTTGCAACTCTGAAAAAAATTATTATTACTACTTTTTTCATTGAAATCACTGGAGCAATTTTAATTTTTTATTGTCTTGATACAGAATTAATTAACTCTTATTCAGAAAGGGTGTTTTTTTCAGCTTTTCACTCTGTTTCCGGATTTTGCAATGCGGGTTTCTCAACACTTCAGAATAGCCTGTATTCGTCTGCATTCAGGTTTAATTATTCGTTGCACCTGGTGGTTGCTGTACTTTTTGTTTTGGGGGGAATGGGATTTCCGATTGTTTTTAACCTGTTTAAATATTTAAAGAATAAATTATTGAACCTGACTTTGAAATTAGCAGGGAAAAAACATATCTACTCGCCGTGGATAGTGAATATCAATACCCGGATTGTCCTGGTAACTACACTCTGCTTAATATTATTCGGCATGGTTAGTTTTTTTATATTTGAATTTAATAACACTCTTGCAGAACATAATCTTTGGGGAAACGTAGTGGCATCTTTCTTTGGGGCTGTAACTCCGAGGACTGCAGGATTTAACACAACTGATACCACAAATTTAAGTATGCCTGTTGTTATGATGATGGTTTTTCTTATGTGGGTGGGCGCTTCTCCGGCATCTACCGGCGGTGGTATAAAAACAAGCACCCTGGCAGTGGCTGTAATTAACTTTTTAGCCCTGGCAAGAGGTAAGAACCGGCTGGAAGTTTTTAGCCGTGAAATTTCCCAGGCATCAGTCAACAGGGCATTTGCTGTTATCTTCTTGTCAATACTGGTAATATCAACAGCAACTTTTAGTATTTTGATGTTTGAAAATGATATGAATGCTCTTGATGTATCTTTTGAATGTGTATCTGCTTTTAGTACGGTGGGACTGAGCCGGGGTATAACTTCCGGACTGAATGATTATAGTAAATTTACTTTAATTCTGACCATGTTTACAGGGAGGGTCGGTATGCTTACTGTTCTGATAGCATTGTTTAGAAAGGTTGCCGGTTATAAATACCGCTACCCTGAAGAAGATGTATTGATTAACTAAATTCGTTGATTATGAAGTTTATAATAATCGGACTTGGCAATTTTGGCAGCACGCTGGCTAAAAAATTGACTGATATGAACCATGAGGTTATTGGTGTTGACAACCAAATGGAAAAAGTGGAAGCGATAAAAGATAAAATTAACCATGCTGTCTGCCTGAACAGCAAAGATTCTGCAGCATTAGCTACCCTGCCGCTGCATAATTCTGATGCTGTTATCGTTTGCATCGGTGAGGATGAAGGAGCCAGCCTTATAACATCTGCACATCTGAAAAAGATGAAGGTAAAGAGGCTTATCAGCAGGTCTGTCTCATCAATACATGAAACAATTCTTGAAGCAATGGGAATAAATGAAATTGTCAGGCCGGAGGAAGAATCTGCCTTCAGATGGGCGCGAAGACTTACTGCCAGCGGTTTTGTTGATTCTTTTGAACTGACAAGTAATTATTCAATAATTGAATTGGTGGTTCCCGAAAAGTTTGTCGGTAAGACAATAGAAGAGGTTGGGTTTAATAAAAATTATAATGTTATTGTACTCACAACAATGAGAATGGTTAAAGAAAAGAACTTGATAGGCATACCAAAAATTGTAAAAAAAAGGTCCGGGACTGCCACTGCCTCTACTGTTTTAAATGAGGGTGATGTTATGGTTCTGTATGGCAATAACAAAAACCTTCAAAATATTATGGAAGATTAGTTGGGAGCATATATTATTTAAATACCAAAGGGATAAAATGTAAAAAATAATTAAAAGCATTATTTATCTTTGGATCCTAAATAATTAGAATGATAATTCTCTTCAATTCAATTGATGCCACACTTCCGATAACCAATCCGGTTATAAAATTTTTGGTAATTCTGCTAATCATCCTTTTAACTCCTATTTTGTTTAACAGGGTGAAAATTCCGCATCTGCTGGGATTAATAATTGCCGGTGCTGTAATAGGCCCGTACGGGTTTAACCTGATTACGCGTGATGGAAGTATAATACTCTCAGGTACAGCAGGGTTACTCTATATTATGTTTTTGGCCGGACTGGAAATTGATATGGCTGATTTTAAAAAGAATGCGGGAAAAAGTACCCTTCTGGGTTTATATGGATTTATAATACCAATGTTGTTAGGTACTTTTGGAGGCCTCTACATTCTGAATTATTCTTTTTTTACATCAGTCCTGATGGCCAGTATGTTCTCATCTCATA
>JAAYJR010000244.1 GCA_012522835.1 Bacteroidales bacterium | reverse complement strand
GTTAAAAAATCAAATCTGTTTGACGAACGTTAGGCATAAGGAACGAATGCCTAAAAGGAGGAGTTATTTTGATTTTAGTGGAATGGTATCATTTTTAGCTATTTTTTCTTCAGCGGTGGCTTTTTTTTGCCTGCTTTTTTTGGCTACAGAAAAAAAGCAGGTGGGGTTTAAGGGGTAACACCCCTTTATATAAATAATTGAAATATAAATCTTTAACTAAGTTATATTCAGATGAAGGGGTACATCCAGGTATACACAGGTAATGGAAAGGGCAAAACTACTGCAGCACTGGGACTTGCACTTCGTGCTGCCGGAGCAGGCAAAAAGATATTTTTTGCCCAGTTTGTAAAAGGAAGAATATACTCTGAAACAGAAGCTGTAAAAAAGTATATTCCGGAAATTAAAATAAAACAGTATGGATTGGAGAGTTTTATATTGAATACACCCACAGACAGAGATATTGATGCTGCCAGAAAGGGGCTTTCTGAAGTATCCCTTATCATTGAAAAAGGACTGTATGATATGGTAATTCTCGACGAAGCCAGCATAGCAGTATTCTTTAACCTCTTTTCATCATCCGAATTAATTGACGTAATAAAAAAGAAAAAGCCTGAGACAGAAATTGTTGTCACAGGCCGTCATGCACCTGCAGAACTGATTGAATTCGCAGACCTGGTCACTGAAATGAAGGATATCAAACATTACTACACTAAAGGAGTTGAGGCAAGGAAAGGAATAGAGTATTAATCAGGGTTTATGAAACCCAAAAATTTTTTAATAATTTATTACATTTTAAGAATGCAATTAATAAATTTGAAAAAAAAAGATCAAACACTAAATCCTTAAAATTGATAAGTTATGAATGATCAACCTTTACAACAACAGCAAGATGTATCGTCAATACCTCCTCCCAATTATCTTGTCTGGGCAATTCTTACCACTATCCTTTGTTGTCTCCCTTTTGGCATAATATCCATAATATATGCCGCTCAGGTAAATTCAAAATGGCAGGCAGGAGATATACCTGGTGCCGAATCTTCGAGTAAAAATGCAAAAATATGGGCATGGGTAGCATTTGGGGCAGGCCTTGCCGCTATACTGCTATGGATAATATTATTGGCATTTGGCGCCTTGGCAGGCTTTGGGCTGGAAGCTCTCGATTCCCTGGATCTGTAAATGAAAAAAATATATCTGATAAGTCTGCTGACAGGAATTTTTACGTTGGCAGGCTTTTTATATGTTTTTGACCCTGCCGTTTGCAAAATATTTCCACCATGTCCTTTTTATACAATTACCGGACTTTATTGTCCAGGTTGTGGTTCGCAGCGTGCTTTACATGATATTCTTCACCTGGACATGGCAGGAGCATCAGCAAATAATATTCTTGTTATTCCTGCCATTATGGTGTTTATATACCATCTCCTCTGTTTAACCATAAAACCTAAACATCAAAATATTCTCTATCACAAATCTTCACCATGGATTGTTCTGGGTATAATTATTATTTTCTGGATCTTAAGAAATATCCCGGTATATCCTTTTACTCTTCTAGCTCCGGCATAGAATGATTAATAATCTTATCCTTCCCCGTTACAACAAAATTTAATATCTTTAAAGTTAAAATCTGTATCAGTTTATAAGGGAAAAAACCTTTAGAATGGATAAGTGAATTTTAAAAGTTTAATCAAGTTATATGACTATGAATAAAAAAATATCAAAAAAAGTAAGTATGAGTCCGGATAGTCCGGCATGGAGTGGAAAAGTATCGAATTCTCACCAGTTAGGAGGAATAGAAACCTCCGTACTTGACAACGGAAATGGCAGAGGTACCAGAATCGCATGGTTTGATACCGGATCAGGGTTAAGGTTCAAAGTGCTGCCTGACCGGGCAATGGATATTGCCGATGCATTTTTCAATCAGCACAGCCTTGCCTGGCTTAGCCACTCGGCAGTAACACCGGGCAATCCGGCTGTCAACCGGGATTCCTTGTGGCTTGATAATTTTTCAGGCGGACTGCTTGTGACATGCGGACTGACACATGTCGGAGATCCTGAAAAAGATCAATACGGAGAACGGGGACTTCATGATCGTATCAGTCACCTGCCCGCCAGAATTGAATCAGTTATCCAGCCCGATCTTCGCAATGATAATTATGACATGAGTATCACCGGTACTATGCTGCAATCGACAGTATTTGGACCTAATCTTGAATTAAAAAGGACTATCTCAGGAAGGCTTGGCGTTTCAGAGATAAAAATACATGACGAAGTAACTAACCTGGGGAATCAGACTGCCCCGCATATGCTTCTTTATCATATGAATTTTGGATGGCCTCTTATTGATGAAGGCACTAAACTGATCTGGAACGGAAAGGTATATCCCCGCGATGCTGATGATCCCATTTTTTCGGAAGGTGGTGACTGTGAAACTTGTAAATCCCCATTGGACAAACATTCAGGAGGTGGAAGCTCAGTAGCTTTCATTGATATAGATGCTGATAAAAACGGATATTGCAGAAGTGATATTTCTAATCCTAAATTAGGCCTCAGGGTCAGCCTTCATTTCAAAAAGGAACAGCTTCCCTGGCTCACCAACTGGCAACATTGGGGCCGTAATGAATATGTTACAGGGATGGAACCCGGAACCCACCCGCCAAAAGGACAGGCAGCTGCAAGAAAAGACGGCACCCTGCTGTTCCTTGAACCCGGAGAGACAAAATATTACGACATCCTTTTGAAAGTAGAGTAGGTTAAAAAAAACCATCTGCAACAATGTAGCAGATGGTTTTTTTTGTGGTGCCACCTGGAATTGAACCAGGGACACACGGATTTTCAGTCCGTTGCTCTACCAACTGAGCTATGGCACCATTCTTCTTTTTTATTCCCTTGTGTAATCTTAATATTACCAGATTCCAACGGT
>JAAYJR010000052.1 GCA_012522835.1 Bacteroidales bacterium | reverse complement strand
ATCTATACTTCTATCAACCAAATGGTTATTTTTAATTGCCTGATTTACAATATTTTACAAAAAATAAAAAAATAAAAAAATTTTTATCAATTAACTCATTCATTGATACAACATTATATGATGGGTTAAATTCAGAAATAAAAATAGACTTTTTTTTTAGCTTTTTTTTCACAAAATTTGTTTTCGGGAATTACAGGATTTTTTTTTTTGAACATTTTATACCAACTTAAATCAAATGAGTAGCGAACATTTTTCTGCATGGGAGAAGTGCCTTAATATCATAAAGGATAACGTACCCGGAAGCAGTTACAAAACATGGTTTGAGCCAATAGAACCTGTCAGACTGGAGAATAAGATATTAACCATTCAGGTACCTAGTGCTTTTTTTTATGAGTATCTGGAAGAGCAGTTTATCGACATTCTGCGTAAAACACTGCGAATTGTTCTGGGAAACGGAGCTAAGCTTGAGTATAATGTTGTTATGGGTAATTCTGCCGATAATAAAACTCCTTATACAGTGAGCTATCCTACAGGCAATAATTCTAAAATTCAAAATCAACCACTTACTATTCCGCTGAAATCAGATGATAAAAAAAGTATTAAGAATCCTTTTATAATTCCCGGTATTCAGAAATTGCAGATTGATCCTCAGCTTAAATCTGATAATACTTTTGAAAATTTTGTTGAAGGCGACTGCAACCGCCTGGCAAGAAGTGCCGGATATGCTGTCGCCTGTAATCCGGGAGGCACTGCCTTCAACCCATTGATGATTTATGGGAATTCAGGACTTGGTAAAACCCATTTAGCACAGGCAATTGGAATTGAGGTTAAAGAAAATATGCCCGATAAAGTTGTGTTATACGTAAATGCTAATAAGTTTCAGACACAATTTACCGAAGCAACAAGAAATAATAACCGGAATGATTTTTTGAATTTTTATCAGATGATCGATGTACTTATCCTCGACGATGTACACGAATTTGCGGGAAAGGAAAAAACCCAGGAGACCTTCTTTCATATTTTTAATCACCTGCATCAGACAGGCAGGCAACTTATACTGACTTCAGATAAACCTCCAATTGAGTTGAAGGGGATGGAGCAAAGACTCTTGTCAAGGTTTAAATGGGGCCTGACTGCCGACCTGGTGACACCTGATTTTGAAACGCGTATTGAGATCTTAAGAAGGAAAATTTATAAAGACGGGATTACCCTTCCTGATGATGTGCTTGAATATATTGCCTCTCACGTTACCAATAATGTGCGTGAACTTGAAGGAGCACTTGTTTCACTGCTTGCCCAGTCGATGCTCAATAAAAGGGAGATAACCCTCGAGCTGACTGCAAAACTGATTAATAAGCTTGTAAAAAATTCCAGGAGGGAGTTGTCTATAGAGTATATATCTAAAGTAGTGTGCGACTATTTTAATATGCATGTAGATTCACTTCAGACAAAAACCAGGAAACGGGAAATTGTACAGGCACGCCAGATTGCTATGTATTTTTCTAAAAACCTTACAAAATATTCCCTGGCAAGCATTGGATCGCAAATTGGGAATAAGGATCATGCCACAGTACTTCACGCATGCAAAACAGTTAATAATCTCAAAGATACTGATAAGAATTTCAGACAATACGTTGAAGATATCGAGAAAAAACTGACAATGTAGTGCAAGATTCATACAAATCCATAAAAGAGCAGAGTGAAGGATATTTCAAAGACCGGGGGAGTAAATTTTTTTCTTTTGCTTATCCTGTAGAAACCGAAGAAGAGATAAAAGAGATCCTTGACCTTTTAAGGAAAGAACATCACAGCGCCCGCCACCATTGTTATGCGTGGCGACTGGGACGAAAGGATATCAGCTACAGGGCCAATGACGACGGAGAGCCGTCATCCACCGCAGGAAAACCTATTCTTGGTCAGCTTCAAAGTTTCGATGTTACAAATGTGTTAGTGGTGGTTATCCGGTATTTCGGGGGAACCCTTCTTGGTACCTCAGGACTGATAAATGCTTATAAAAGTGCAGCAGCAAGTGCTCTTGAGAACGCTGAAATTATTACTTTAACAATTGATACAGTATTCAGGCTTACTTATTCCTATAATGAGATGAATGAAGTCATGAGAATACTGAAGCAGGAAAATATGAATATTATTGATACCCGGTTTGAAGACATCTGCAGGCTGGATTTTTCTGTTAGGGAATCTAAAGCAAAAAAAGCTGAAAAACTGTTCGGTAGATTTCACGGAGTTAAAATTGAAAAGATTTCTGAAATTAATTAAAGGAACCGGAAGAATCCGGTATCCAAAGTATTAAAAAAAGAGTTGTATTTGTCAGTTAGTGGATAAGTTATTACAGGAAAATAAATAAATGAGCATGGTAGTCATTATTACCCGGAAATATGATTATAATTAACTGATACTGATCGCTGATTCCATGCGAGTTCCTGCGGACTCAGCCGGGAGTGGCTATATAAGAATTTTAAAAACAAACAATTATAATCATGAAAAAGGATTTAATTTCAATAACAGACTATTCTAAAGAGGAATATCTGAAAATAATGAGGCTGGCTGCGGAATTCGAAGAAAATCCTGATCAGGACCTGCTTGGCGGACAAGTGGTGGCGACCCTCTTTTTTGAACCTTCAACGCGTACCCGGCTTAGCTTCGAAACTGCCATAAACCGGCTTGGAGGAAAAATTATAGGCATAGCTGATCCCGGAAGTTCAAGCGCAGCCAAAGGTGAAAGCCTTCATGACAGTATCAGGATGGTCAGTCAATATGCCAATCTCATAGTTATGAGACATCCACTTGACGGAGCAGCCAGGTATGCCGCTGAGGTCTCACCTGTACCGGTTATTAATGCAGGTGACGGCTCCAATCAACATCCTACCCAAACGCTGCTCGATATGTATTCAATTCTGAAAACACAGGGAACCCTTGATAATCTTAATATTTTTATGGTAGGCGACCTTAAATACGGCAGGACAGTGCATTCATTGCTGATGGCAATGTCGGCCTTCAAAAATCCTATATTCAACTTTATCTCTCCGGCAGAACTCCAAATGCCTAATGAGTATAAAATATATCTTCGCGAGAAAAACATCCGGTATTTTGAACATCGTGAATTTTCTGATATTATCAGCGAAGCAGATATAATATATATGACCCGGGTCCAAAAGGAGAGATTTTCGGATCCTATTGAATATGAGCAGGTTAAAAACGCATATGTTTTAAGGAATGCTATGCTTGAAAAAACAAAGCCAAACCTGAGGATACTGCATCCTCTTCCAAGGGTTAATGAGATCCATACTGATGTGGATACCAATGAAAAAGCATATTATTTTAACCAGGCACTTAATGGTGTATACACCCGTGAAGCTATAATTGCCCATACAATGAATCTAAAATAAGAGAAATGTCAGACATATCGAAGAGAAAATTGAAATTGAAAGTAAGTGCCATCAAAGAGGGCACTGTAATTGATCATATACCTGCTCCGTTTTTATTCAAGGTTATTGCAATTCTGGGATTGGACAAAATAAAAAATCAGATTACCTTCGGTACTAACCTCGAAAGTGTAAAACTTGGCAGCAAGGCAATAATCAAGGTTTCTGATAAGTTTTTCAGGAACGATGAAATAAATAAAATTGCACTTATTGCCCCTCATGCAAATCTCAATATTATTAAAAATTATGAGGTGGTTGAAAAAAAGATCGTTGAGATTCCGAACGAGATCAAAGGCATTGTAAAATGCATTAATCCTCAATGTATTACTAATCATGAAAAAGTAACAACGTGTTTCAAAGTTGTGGCGACTAACCCAATTTCTTTAAAATGCAAATATTGCGAAAAGCTGACTATCGGTGAGCAGATCAGGATACAATAACCAAACCGGTTTTTTTGATGTATTCTTATGGTCACTGACAATTAATTTCACTGATATTTAAGATTTTACTATTCTAAAATGGCAACAGGAAATTTTATGATTCGCGTAAGTCAATATCGATTAGTTTAATTTATACGATATTTGTTTTTTTTATATATTTGCACCGCTGTATAAAGCTTGGAGGTTTAAATAAAGCAAACCTTTTTCCTTTGAAACAGTTTAATTAAGGTCCTCAGGTAAAATGGACTGAAATTATTTCAAAGTCTACAACGTTCT
>JAAYJR010000558.1 GCA_012522835.1 Bacteroidales bacterium | reverse complement strand
TCTTTATATGGAGTATCGGGAGAGAGTCAAACTCCCCTACGACGGGTTGCAACCGCCTGCCTAGTCGCTCGGCCACCGATACATGGTGAACCAGGAAAGACTGGGCTATTTCCCTTTCTACTCTTATAGTATACCACGAATTTTAAAAAAGTCAAGAGGGGGTTATCCCTCTTGACTTACTTAACGATTTATTGGAACAAACGGTCAATAGTTGCTTTACGAATGGCGCGATTTTCTGCTAATGAACTGCCAGTATTTTTCATTTTAGCAGCAAATGCGTTACCCCATCCATCAGGCACTACTACCCGCTCATACCGTTCGCTGGTAAGACACTCAATCATTGCTGTGAATGGCGTCATGTCAATACCATTAAGTATGTGTTTGAAGGTTGAAGCACTTTGCCCGCTTGCCAATTGTACACCAGGACGATTACCATCTACTAGAAATGTGTCTTGACGAGACTGTACATTCCAGAAAATGATATTAGGCAAAGCATAACCATAGCGAGCGAATTTATTCTTTTGCAGAGTAAGAAAATCCCAGTTACCGCATTGCGCTGCATCAATTTCCATATCACTAATGACAATCAAAGCCTTAGGTAGTTGGTCTACTGGCACATGATTTTCAACAGCAACGGATAAAATTTTATCAAACGCGCGATTAAGGTCAGTATTCATCTCCCAATCTGCTCGCATGGCATTGTACATTTTATCTGCGAGAGAATTGCCGTGTACTTTTACAAACTGAGGATCGCGAGAAAAAGTCATAAACAAATTATGATAAGCACCCTGATTGCGCTCTGCGAAATAAAGGGCAAGACCGACAGAAGTCGCTATAGGACGGCCGCTCATCGAACCTGAAACATCTGCCATAACCAAGATATTGTTGTCACCTTCAATATAATTAGGCAGAGCCTTCCACTGTTCCTCAAGTACGTCGCTCTCCTCTCCATACATCAGTTTTTCAACAATATCATAAGGGAAGAGAGTCCCCGCCTTAATAGTTTTCTTACCAAATTTGACATCTGCCAAGAATTCACCAAAGCGCTCTCCGTCATGACGACCAAAGGCCCGGCGATAAATCAGCATAGCACGAGAGGGAACGGAGTCATACTTAATTTCATCCCATGACTGATTGCTCATGATTACTTCAACAACCCTCAACTTATCACGAAGATAGGCCAGGATATGGCGATACTCGCGAGTAGTAAGATGCATTTGCGCAGCAAACCATCTTGCCAATTCACAAGTTTCCGCTGACGAAGTATTGATTGAGGGCATCCATTTTGCCAAGAGAGAAATAGGCTTGTCCATGCGTGCGTCCTGGATATCCTGTCGCAATTGCTTTTCGACAAAAGCAACCATCGCTTTTTCACAAGGAGTTCCGCGTAGCACAAACAAGCTATCCCAGCGGTTAAAGTGAGGGATATTCGTAAGATTCATTTCTACTACTTCAGGAAAATGCTCAGCCAACCACCTCAAAGCGACACGAAAAGTTCTACGCTCTCCAAGTCCTTCACGAATATCAGACAAGAAAAACAATAGTTTGGTTGCCAGAAAAGAATCT
>JAAYJR010000069.1 GCA_012522835.1 Bacteroidales bacterium | reverse complement strand
GAATAGGATTTGAATTTTCATATTACAGCCTTATCTATTTTCTTGGTAATATTCTTTAAGCGTTTGCTCAGTTTTTTGCTTATCGTGATTTAATTATAACGAGGGTTTAGGTTGTTACCACTAAACAACACATTTTGAACCCGGCCTTTTTATTTTCCTGATTACCTTGAACTTCAGAAGTTAGTTTTTTCTTATAAACCCCTGAAGATTTTCAATTTCATTTTCTGATTAAAAACAGAACACCTCATTTCGGAGTATACTGACCCCTTTTTCAGGGAGCATTATGAAGCAATATGTTATGTTTATCAGCCACATAATAAGCCGCATAAAGCATTACCTGTACAAAACGGACAGTGATTCCTGCGCAAAACGGACAACATTTTGAGGTATTAAAAAAGGCACTAACATTTGTCAGCACCTTCCCTTTTATGTATCGGTGATAATATCTACCCGGATTCATTTTCAAAATTTGTATTATTCTCAGCATATTTTTTCTGCAGGAGACCACTCTGGTATTTACGGTAACTGGGGCCGTATATCCTGACGATCACCGAGTGATGAAAAATACGGTCTAATATGGCATCTGTTGAGACAGGATCTCCCAGGAACTCCGGCCATTGCTCCTCTTCAATGTTGGAAGTGAAGATCAGGGATTTGTTTTCCTTATATCGCTGATCGATAACCTTGAACAGCAGGTGAGCCTCCCTGACGACCTGTAGTTCCAAACGATCATGCCCCATCTCATCAATCAGCAACAGCTCACAGTTAATGTATTTTCTGATCCTTTTCTCCAGGGTCTTTTCATATACTCCCTGGTTCAGGTCCCTGATCAGATCACTGCATGTAGTGTAATATGTCCGGTATCCATGCTGGCAGGCCATCTGGCCCAGACTCTGGGCCAGATGACTCTTACCTGTACCGTTGTTGCCGATAAATAATATGGATTCCTTACGCTGAATAAACTCCATACAGGAAAGGTCCATGACCAGGCGTCGGTCCAGCTTTTCCTGGAAGTCAAAATCAAAGTCACTGAGCATTTTCAAAGGCTGGGGCAGACGGCTTTGCCTTACCAGGTACTCAACACGACGCTGCCGTTTGGCAGCATCCTCTGCCTGTACAATCTGGCGGATAAATTCATAATATCCCGGGTCTTGCTTCCCTGCCTTATCTATTAACTCCGGATAATGCTCAGCCAGATACTTTAACCCCAGGTATTGGCACATCCGGGTAAATTCCTCTGATGACTGTTTAATATGGCTTTTGCTTTTACTGTTCATTATTATTATTGTTATGGTTTCGGGATTTTATAGATAACCTGGCATTGTACTTAGGCTCGGAGTTGTTCTTAAGAAAGCCTTCGATGGTAGAGGCATCAAAAACTTTGTACTGCTGTGCCCGGCGAATTGCCAGCAGGATATCATCAGTGTGATAGTCCACTTTCAGGGCCAGCAGCTTTCTTAGGTGATAACCCCATGAAGAGGGTTTATGCCGCTTTACCTGCCTGGTATACTCTTCCATCTCAGGTGCCAGGCCATTTAGCCTCCGGATCACGTCTGAGATGGGAACACCCCTTGATCTGGCTGTTTTTTGAGGCTTACCTACATAACGCTCCCTGCTGCCCTTCCCAGCCAGGGGATGTGTTGCTATCTTCTCTCCGCCCTGGGAGTATACCTCCAGGTACTCCCGGGTAATACGTACGGCACATAACTCATACATGTATTGCTTTGGGACCACGTAATGGTAACCTTTCCACTGCACACAGGACTCCTGGTTAACCGTCAGATGGACAATGTGTGATGTGTCAAAATGATGGGCAGGAAGAGTCTGTAAAAAGGGAAGTTCATCCTTGTACATATCAATGGGTTGCCTGCGGGTAGTGCCATGGATGCGCTGATCGTTTATCTCACACAGCCACCCCTGAAGCTGTGAGCGTAAATCTTCCCGGTCTTTGAACCGGCGTCCCTTTAAAAAGCTCCGTTCAAAGTAATAGAATGGTCTCTCTACCTTAAGGTTCTCGACGGGTTTGCCCGGGGTAATGGTAAGGGGGCGGAACCGGTAATGAGTGGCAAATTCAAGGTATCTGCGGTTAAATACAGCCCTTCCCATTTCCCAGCGGTCCACACAGGCCTTCTGGTTGTCACTCTTGATCTCATGTGGTACGCCATCCATATATATAAAAGCTGCTATCAGTTCACGCAAAAGGGTGTCTTGGGTCTTGTCATCTACCAGGTTCATATACTGCCGGCGCGAGTAAGACAGGATATAACTAAAAAAAGTTATCTTTTGAATTTCACCTGTCAGTGTGAAGGTGATATTATAATCACTCCAG
>JAAYJR010000572.1 GCA_012522835.1 Bacteroidales bacterium | reverse complement strand
CATCGGAGCCTTATCTCTTGCCGTCGGCTTCAGCCAATGGATCCTGGATGCATTGTTATCATATCAGGGCCTCTGCCATTGCAAATATCCGTTCGCTAAAGCGAATGGCAATGTATAAGGCAATGAATCAATTGGCTGCTAACATCGGAGCCTTATCTCTTGCCGTCGGCTTCAGCCAATGGATCCTGGATGCATTGTTATCATATCAGGACCTCTGCCATTGCAAATATCCGTTCGCTAAAGCGAATGGCAATGTATAAGGCAATGAATCAATTGGCTGCTAACATCGGAGTCTTATCTCTTGCCGTCGGCTTCAGCCGGCGGAATGGCAATGTATAAGGTAATAAACAAATTCCCCGCAACATCGGAGCCTTATTCATTGCCGTTGGCTTCAGCCAACGGAACTGCATTAATGTTACATTGGATCCTTATCCTTTTTTATCCAAACATAATCTTTTTTATTATTTTTTTCTAATCTTTTATAAACACTTTCACAATAGGTGAAAAATATTAACTTTGTGAATTAATTGCAGCTAATATGACCAACGAAGACAGATTACTTCTGAATGAGTTGAGAAATAATATTAACAGGTTGTTTCAGCAATTTAACGAAGTTGAAACTTCCCAAAGGATGCTTGTTGAGGAGATTACTCTTTTAAAACAGGAAGTCAGCAGGCTAAAAAATGAAAAAGAGGCACTTTACCGGAAGAACGAAAAATTAAAAATTGCCAATTTAATGCTCGCCGGAAAAGATGAGAACAGATTGGCAAAAAAGAGGTTAAATACAATAGTACGGGAAATTGATAAATGTATAGCATTACTAAATAAGTAATGAAAGGTGAATAAAGATCAGCTTACTATAAACATCAGGATTGAAGGCAGGGTTTATCCCCTGAATATAGATAGAAAAGATGAGGAGAGACACAGATTAGCTGCAAAATTGGTAAATGAGACAGTTGAAAAATTCAGAGAACTGTTCATGGACAAGGATTCGCAGGATATTATAGCTATGACTGCGTTTCAGGTAGCCCTGAACCATACAGAAATGGTTCAGCGTGAAGATAAAACTCTTTTCATTGATGAATTGAAAAATTTGAATGATGATATTGCAGATTTTTTAAAAGAGAAGATAAGCGGATAAGTTTTAAAATATATAAATTTTCAAGGACCCGTATTAAATTGCTTGAGTATTTGAACAAGAGTGATTTATTACGGGTTTTTTAATAATAAACTAATATTAATGCAATGGAATGGATAACAATATTAATAAGCGCCGCGATCGGTTTTGTGGTTGGAGGCACTTTAGCATATTTATTATGGGATAAGGCTTTAAAGAATAAAAAGAGGCAGATAATTGAAGAGGCTGAGACTGAAGGCGAGGTGATTAAAAAAGATAAAATGCTGCAGGCCAAAGAGAAATTTCTTCAATTAAAAGCTGAACATGAGAAATTTCTTCAGGAAAAAAATTCTAAGATCAATATTCTGGAAAATAAACTTAATCAGCGGGAAAATGCTATAAACCAAAGGCGCGATGAGTTGCAGAAGATGACCAAAGAGTTTGAGATAACGCGGAAAGAAGTTGATATAATTCGTGAAAATCTGGATTTGCAGCTTCAGCGTGTCGAACATAAAAATGAAGAATTAGAAAAGCTGCATCGCCAAAATCTGGAAAAGCTTGAGCAGATCTCCGGTTTATCAGCTGAAGAAGCTAAAGACCAGTTAGTTGAGTCCTTAAAGGAGGAGGCTAAATCTGAAGCAGTGGCCTATATCAACGAAATTATGGAAGAGGCACGGCAAACAGCTAACAAAGAGGCTAAAAAAATAGTTATTAAGTCAATACAAAGAGTTGCCACGGAGACATCCGTAGAAAATGCAGTGACCATTTTCCATATTGAAAGCGATGAAATTAAAGGTCGGATCATCGGAAGGGAAGGGCGTAATATTCGTGCCCTTGAGGCTGCAACAGGAGTTGAGATTGTAGTAGATGATACTCCGGAAGCAATAGTATTGTCAGCATTTGATCCTGTCAGGCGTGAAATTGCGAGGCTTGCACTTCACCAGCTTGTAACAGACGGAAGAATTCATCCGGCACGTATTGAAGAGGTAGTGGAAAAGGTGAAAAAACAGGTTGAAGAGGAGGTAGTGGAGACCGGAAAAAGGACAGCAATTGACCTGGGGATTCATGGATTACATCCGGAACTTGTAAGGTTAATCGGGAAAATGAAATATCGTTCGTCATATGGACAGAATCTGTTGCAACATTCGAGGGAGGTGGCAAATCTGAGTGCAATTATGGCTTCTGAACTCGGACTAAATCCTAAAAAGGCAAAGAGAGCCGGATTGTTGCATGATATCGGAAAAGTGTCGGATGACGAACCGGAATTGCCTCATGCAATTCTTGGAATGAAACTGGCTGAGAAGTTTAAGGAAAAGCCTGATATAGTAAACGCTATTGGCGCTCATCATGATGAAGAAGAGATGCAGAGCCTCCTGGCCCCAATTGTCCAGGTGTGCGATGCAATTTCAGGTGCCCGTCCGGGTGCCCGCCGGGAGGTAGTGGAATCCTATATAAAGAGATTAAAAGACCTTGAAGACCTTGCATTGTCGTATCCCGGAGTTACCAAAACTTATGCAATACAGGCGGGACGTGAGTTGAGAGTTATTGTCGGGGCTGATAAGATGAATGATCAGGAAACAGAGCAGCTTTCATACGATATTTCAAAGCGCATTCAGGATGAAATGACATATCCCGGACAGATAAAGATTACTGTGATCAGGGAGACCCGTGTGATCAGTTATGCAAAATAAAAACAACCGCAGAAAAACCTGTATCCCGGAAAGCATAAATTCTTTGCGATAAGGTGTTTCTGCGGTAATAATTCACTTTCAAACCGGAGCAGTTACTACTCTTCTTTATCTTTTCGTATCTGTTCCAGTTCTTTTTCAATCCATGAAAGCTGGTCTT
>JAAYJR010000124.1 GCA_012522835.1 Bacteroidales bacterium | reverse complement strand
GATGTTTGCAGAATTTGGAACAATGATAAAGAAAGCATCTCCTTTTAAGAATACTATAGTTATGGGACTGACAAATGATTCGCGTGCATATTTTCCGACTAAAGAAGCATTTACACAGGGGCCTGCCGGTTTTACCCCAATGATCACCGGATATGAGACAACACCGGGAACGACAAGGTATGAACAGGGAGCCGGTGAAAAACTTGCGGCATCAGCCATCAGTCAGCTAAAAAATGTTTTCTAGAATTGGAAATGAGAAAATTACTAAACCAAAGAAATTTTTTTACCTGTTTAATTGTTGCGATTTTTATTATTGCAGGCTGTAATGCCCCTTCGGATGCTAAAGTCGGAGATCTCAGGGTTGAATACCTTACCAATCCCGTGGGAGTTGACCTTACCAATCCTCTGTTTTCCTGGAAAATAACCTCAGAATATCGTGGTATAAAACAACAAGCTTATCAGATTATTGTGGGAAAATCTCCCGGTGATCTGAAAAAGAAAGGCCGCGCAGTCTGGGATTCAGGAAAAATTACCTCCGGGAACTCTTTTAACATTACATATGAAGGAACCCCACTACAAAGTAACAGTAAATACTACTGGCAGGCCAGGATATGGACTGATTCTGGAAAGTCCATTTTAAGTGAACCCGCATGGTTTCATACCGGAATATTTGACAACCGGGATTGGAAAGCATCCTGGATTACACTTCCGGAGGAGATAGTAAATAAAAGTCCGCTGATCCGAAAGGAATTTACAATTGAAAAAACAATAAGTGAGGCTTATCTGTATGTTAGTGCTGCAGGTTTATATGAGCTATACCTGAATGAAAAAAAAGTTGGAGATCATGTATTGGATCCGGCTATTACTGATTACAGGAAAACAGTATTATATTCAACATTTGACGTAACACGATTGCTTAATAAAGGAGTCAATGTTGCTGGTGCATATCTTGGAAACGGAGCCTGGAACCTTCGAAAGACTGAAGGCCGTTACAGCTGGGGAGGGGATAACAGGGCATTTGGAAATCCATCCTTATTTATGCAGTTGATGATAAAATATTCAGACGGCAGCAGCTCGGTTATAGTTACTGATGATTCGTGGAAATATACTTATGGGCCGATAACCTTCAATAACTATTATGGCGGGGAGGATTATAATTCAACCATGGAGAAGGAAGGATGGTTATCCGGAGGATATGATGACAGTAGCTGGAAGAGTACCAAAATTAATAAGGGGCCGGGAGGCAGGCTTAAATCTCAGTTGATGCACCCGAACAGGGTAACCGGAACTGTGAAGCCTGTTAAATCTGTTAATCCTTCCCCGGGTGTATACCTTTATGACCTCGGCAGGAATATTGCAGGATGGTGGCGTGTTAAAGTAACCGGATCAAAAGGACAGACAATACGCATAAGAGGTTCGGAAACACTGAATGATTCCCTTTTTTCCGAACCACTAAAAGAGGGAGATAAACTAAGCACAAAGCACAGGTATCATTCACTGGTGTGGACTGATTATACACTTAAAGGTCAGGGAACAGAGGTTTATGAACCCCGGTTTTTTTATACAGGATTCCGGTATATCGAGGTGGTTGCAACGGATGGAGCGGAACCTGAACATCTTGAAGTGGAAGGAAGGGTCGTTCACTCAGATCTTGAACAGACGGGCAGGTTTGAATCATCCGACTCTTTAATAAACAGAATTTACAGGGCTGCATTATGGTCACAAAAAGGTAATCTGCACGGTTATCCCACCGATTGCCCCCACAGGGAGAAAGGTGCCTACAATGGCGACGGACAGGTGATTGCGGAAACATCAATGCATGACTTCCTGATGGCAT
>JAAYJR010000159.1 GCA_012522835.1 Bacteroidales bacterium | reverse complement strand
TGCTCAGGGACAGATGCCTGTATATGTGGATAGTCTGTGTTAAATAAGGCATATTGAGGTTTAGAAAATGTTTCAGTCGAAAAAAACTTCAATGAATAATCTAAATTTAGATTCTTCATCCAAGCTGGGACTGGTTCTTGCTTCTGATGTCTTATCATCAATATTGGCTTCCCCATCGGCACGTAATGATTAAACCCGGCAAGCTCCAAAGCGGAATGAGCTGCGATGTGGTAGTTTTTTTCTAACTGACTATTATAACTCTCCAATACAGGAAAAGAACGTAAGCTATCTCCTGTACGATACATCACTCCTTTGGACAAAGCCGTCAGCCATCCAGAATCTCTATAGCCTTTAAGAAGTTGATCTGAATAGCCATTATCTTTTAGCCATGTTGAGAAATAAAGTCCTCCTGCATTTTTTATCTGTAAAAGCTGGTTGAGTTTGCTGCTGTTTTCTATACTCATAATTTATATTGAAATAATATTTTCAACTGCAAAAATAATAAGAATTATCGATAAATATGCTATGTTAGTTGAATTTGTTTCCATAAATATACTATAAGTATATGAATACGACTTAATTTCAACTTAGCCGTGTTGTGCTGCAAAAAACACAGCTTGCTATTTGCTCCAACGCAAATAAACTTTGTACTGAATAGGAGAGAAAAAATGCGGAATATGAGCTTTGAGAAAACGTCATAGATTTAACACGACGTCTTATTTATCAATCAATTGCACGTTTGCAGCGTTGACATCTTTTTTAAGACTAAATCGGGCTTCTTGCCGGGGCGCAAAATCTGTCTTTTTTTAGTTTTATCGTATCTTTACAGCCGGACAAGACAGAAAAAACCTCACAAGTCATTGAACATGTAGGATTTATCTGTGTCTGGTCGCCTTTTGTCTTAGGCTTCCAACGGAGAGAGGGATTACCTCCTCACTTTGTTCGTCGGTGATCCTGTTGGGAGATGTTTCAGACTCATCAGATCAATTCCTGCTGCGCAAGATTTTTGTTTTATTCAAATCCCTCACTCAGGCAAGCCTTGTTCCGGACTTTCATAAAACAAAAAATCCCGCAGCTTTTGCTGCGGGATTGATCTGATGAGTCTGGCGGAGAGAGAGGGATTCGAACCCCCGGTCCCGCGCAAGCAGGACAACGGTTTTCGAGACCGCCCCATTCGACCACTCTGGCATCTCTCCCTGTTCGTAAACAAATTCCACTCCGTGATATTTTTTCGCGAAAGCGGTAATTTGTCCGAACCGCAAATTTGAACAAATTATTTCAATTATGTCAGTTTAAACTGAAAAAGTACGGAAGGGTGGTTCTTTATCTGCCTTTTTCAATTACCAGTCTGCTTGTGTAAATCATTTTCCCTGACGAAAACCTTATAAAATATAATCCTGCCGGCAATCCTTCAAGTGAAAGAACCTTGTTGTCTTTTCCGGATAACAAAATAATCTTTATAATTCTTCCGGAAACATCTGCTATTTCCATTCTGCTGAAATCCCCTGTGTTTTCAATCCGTATGAAATCAGAGGCAGGGTTGGGATAAATGACTGGTTTCTCCTGTACCTTCCCTGGAACGGAAAAAGAAGAAGAAACATTTCCCCGTTCTATGCTAATATTGTCGAGGAAGAATCTTTTAGTAAGTCCGGCAAATCTGATTTTTCCCGGGACTGATCCGGCCGGAATTGCTATGATATTGGTCTGGAATTCATCTTCCGGCGTTATTACGTCGCCAACAGGGACGTCATCAATATACACCTGTACAGTGGACGCATCACCCGGCCAGCGGGAAATGTCGAATTTCAGAATATGGTCTTCTTCTGACAGATTGATAGAAGGAGTTTCAATCCAGCCGGTTAATGATGCTGTTCCAAGTTTTATTTCCCCGCCGGCGGAATAGACTTTTGATCCTGTCCATCCGGGGACAGCGGTTCTGGAATCGAGGGTTCCCGACGCATCACTTGTCGACGGGGTGAGATGGGTTCCGGTTATAAATCCGGAGAAATCTTCCGCAAATACAACCTGCTGTCCTTTCAGAAAAAATCCCGGAAACAGGAAAAAGAGGATGACAGCTGAGCCTGAGGTAAGCAGCATACTTCTCATTTTGATAATTATTTATTCCTTTGATAACTTTTAGCAATGACCAATTTACTAAAAATCCTGCTTTGACAGAAGAGTTTTCAAATAAAAAAAACGGTTTACCGGATAAACCGGACAAAAAAGTTATGAAAGGCAACGCTTATCAGTCAAAGGCGGTGGCGATTACGTCAAGACTGAGACCCAGCTTCTCTTCGGCAATCCTGTTCAGGAGATCTTTATCTCCGGTGGCATGAATTGTGAACTGGGTGTGGGTGAGTTTTTCTCCCGCTTTCAGTGCCGCGGCAGGCGATGAGGTTTCCAGTTCGTAGAAAGGTCCCATCTGTGAGCCATCTTCGAGCGGACCGTCATTATAGGAGTTGAGTGCATCGCCCGAATAT
>JAAYJR010000529.1 GCA_012522835.1 Bacteroidales bacterium | reverse complement strand
GCATTCTCCTGACCCTTTACCTTCAATTCGGGATCTATGGTAATTGTACAAAGCCAGAAGTTAGAATCATAGTCTGCAGACGGAGCACGATGAACCTCTACACCCTTCACATCCTTCAATAGCTCCTCATAAAGAGCCTGCACATGCTTATGATGAGCAAGATGGTCATTGGCCACAGTCATCTGTCCACGTCCGATACCGGCGCAGATATTGCTCATTCGGTAATTGTACCCAATAGTTGTGTGCTGATAATAGGGATATGCATCACGAGCCTGGGTTGCGTACCACATAATATTGTTCTTGCTCTCAGCGTCGGCACAAATCAGCGCACCGCCGCCACTGGTTGTAATCATCTTGTTGCCGTTAAAACTGAGAATGCCGAATTTTCCGAACGTACCCAACACCCGGCTTTTCCACCTTGAACCGAAACCCTCTGCAGCATCCTCAATAACAGGAATATCATAATTATCGGCAATCTCCATAATCCTGTCGCAATTATAAGGCATTCCATATAAAGCTACAGGAACAATTGCCTTTGGTTTCTTCCCGGTCTTAACCATACGGTCTTTTATAGCCACCTCAAGAAGCTCAGGATCCATATTCCAGCTTCCCTTTTCGGAATCAATAAACACCGGCTTAGCCCCCAGATAGGTAATAGGATGACTCGAAGCACAGAAAGTAAAACTCTGCACCAGAACCTCATCACCGGGCCCCACACCGCAAGCCAACAGCGCCAGGTGAACTGCTGCCGTGCCGGAACTCAATGCAACTACACTCTTGTTATGACCAACAAATTCCTCTAAATCAGCCTCAAAATTATTTACATTCGGGCCCAATGGAACAACCCAATTGGTATCAAACGCCTCTTTTATATATTTCTGTTCTATCCCAGCATCACTCATGTGAGCCAGACATAGGTAAATTGTTTTTCTATCTGACATAAAAATTAAAGGAAATTGAATATATTTTTGGATATCACTCAAATACTCAGCGAAATGTTTTTATATATCCCTTGTAAACAGCAATATAGATAAATCATGCTAATAATTTAGTTTAATTATAATCCCCAACTACAAATGATAGAAAATCAATTTAATGCGCTGGTTGCCGTGCTCTTTCATTTTCATAGTACAGTTCCTTTTGCAAAGGAAGACAGCTTGTCTAATTTGGAACTGCCCTATTTTTAGAGAAGGCTACGCTATGCCCTATAAACAGGAAAAAAGTGCGATTCAGAATTGAAATCAGGATCGTTATTTTTTCGTAATTCTTTAAGAAATTCGTATTTTTCTTCGTCGACAATCTGTTTTCCTATTGAAAACTGATTAGCAGATGTGGGGTTAAATGCTTTTTTAAACTTAAATAGGTTATCTTCACCAGAACCAAGACCACCCCCTAAATGCAGAGAATTAAAACCTTGACGGCAACCCCAACGAGCGGCTTCATAAATAAGTAGATTTGTTGGTGCTAAATGCCTGAAGGAACTGTCTGAACCTGAAAGATGGTAGTGCATGTTATTATTTGCATAAATAAAAATTGACATTGCGATTACCAGTTCGTTATATTTGGCATAAAAGACCTGATAATTACTTTTTAAATCATTATTGATTGAATCATAAAAGCTTTCGTCAAAATAGTAATATTGCTCAGCATTGTCTTTCGTCATTGTAGCATCGTAAATTTCTTTAAACCGATGTAATAATTCTCTTTCGTTGCCGTATTGTATGGATACACCCGACTTTTGTGCCTTTCGTATCATATTCCGATTTTTACTAGACATTTTACTCCAGATTTCTCCCTCCGACTTCAGTGACAATGAGATTGTACTGCCTAAGTCAATAACTGGAAGTATGGTGCGCATTAGCCCAACATTTTGTAAAATAGGATGGTATCTTGTAAATGAGGATATTATCTTGTTACTTATTAAAAATTGGTTATATTCACCAATGAAGTTTTTTAGAGAAAGGGGAGTGGGGTTTCCCTTGAAAATGAATCCGCCATATCCATAGGGAGTTATGATGTCGAAAAAAGTGGTTTTTTCTATATAATTACACTACTGTCCCGTAAAGAACGGAACAAACGTTAATAATTAGTTAATATATAATTTATTACAAGGATTTAACCTTGTACACGATTTGAATTGAATATTTTTATACGCAGAACCAACAGG
>JAAYJR010000374.1 GCA_012522835.1 Bacteroidales bacterium | reverse complement strand
CTTCCTGATTAAGGACAGTGGGTACAAACAATTTATTTCTGTCAAGTTCTTCATAAAGCAGATTAGACTTCTGGATATTTATTTTTTTCAAAATCCTGCATTGCTTCAATCAATGCTTTTACACTTTCAACTGGCATTGCATTGTAGAGAGAAGCCCTGAACCCACCAACGGAACGATGACCTTTTATACCAACCATTCCTTTTGAAGTGGCAAACTCCAGAAAATCTCCTTCTAGTTCGGCATAATCAGGTGCCATAACGAATGTCACATTCATCCTTGAACGGTCTTCCTGATTAAGGACAGTGGGTACAAACAATTTATTTCTGTCAAGTTCTTCATAAAGCAGATTAGACTTCTGGATATTTATTTTTTCAATTGTTTCAACTCCTCCCAGCTCTTTTAACCATTTCAGGGTCTGCAAACATGCAAATACCGGAAGCGTTGCCGGTGTATTAAACATCGAACCATTTGCTACCTGTACTTTATAGTCAAGAATAGTAGGTATCGGCCGGTCGACCTTACCAAGAGCATCTTCTTTAACAATTACCAGGGTTACACCTGCCGGCCCGAGGTTTTTCTGAGCCCCGGCATAGATCACATCATATTTTGAAACATCAACAGGCCGGCTGAAAATGTCTGAGGACATATCGGCAACAAGGGGTAATTTAACATCAGGTTCGGTTAATAATTCTTTACCGAATATGGTATTGTTTGTTGTAATATGAAAATAACTTGCATCATCAGGTACAGGATAATTTTTGGGAATATAATTAAAATTGGCATCTTTCGATGAAGCTACCTCTACAACTTCCCCAAATAATTTAGCTTCTTTAATAGCTTTTGATGCCCATGACCCTGTATTCAGATATGCAGCTTTGTTCTTCATTAAATTATATGGAACCATTAAGAATTGGGCGCTTGCACCCCCCTGCAGCAACAAAACTGAATAACCGTCAGGAACCTGAAGCAACTCTTTTACAAGGTTCCTTGCTTCGGTCATAACTGCTACAAATTCTTTACTGCGATGAGAAACCTCCATAACTGACAGGCCTGTCCCGGCAAAATTTATAGTAGCTTCAGCAGTCTTTTCTTTGGTAATCTCGGGCAAAATAGATGGCCCTGCATAAAAATTGTGTTTTTTCATTATTACAACGTTTTATTAATTTAACTAATTATGAAAATATCCTTGTCCGCAAATTTATCAGATTCTTATTAAGATTGAGTTTTTTATCAAAATTTTATTAATTATGGAGAAATTAATCAAATTTATTTAACCTTATCGGGAACTGATAATTTAAACAAATGGCATTTTTACAATTTCTGCAGGAATAGCTTTCTTCCTGATCTCTATGAATATTTTGGTTCCCGTTGAAGAGTGGTCTGCAGCTATGTAACCCATTCCTATGCCTTTCTTCAATACTGGTGAAATTGTACCTGAAGTAACCCTGCCTGTTATCTCTCCATCTGAATTAATGATATTATAACCTTTACGGGGAATCCCCTTCCCCTCAATGATAAATCCTCTTAATTTGCGTTTTACACCTTCACTTTTTTGCATTTCCAGAAAATGGCGGTCAACAAACTTACGGTCATTATTAAATTTGGTTATCCAACCTAAACCTGCTTCAAGTGGTGATGTTGTGTCATCTATATCATTCCCGTAAAGACAATAACCCATTTCAAGGCGTAATGTATCCCTTGCACCGAGGCCTGCCGGTTTAATGCCGTATTGCATTCCCGCATTGGCAATCGCCTCCCAGACAGAAACGGCATCCCTGTTTTTGATATACAATTCAAAACCTCCGGCACCCGTATATCCTGTTGCAGAAATTACTACATCATCAATACCGGCTATTGCCCCTGTAATGAAATGATAAGATCTTACTCCCGACAAGTTTATATCAGTGAGCTTTTGCAGGACCTTAACTGCATCAGGGCCCTGAACAGCTATCTGGCTTATCTCCGAGGATACATCATCGAAGACTGCATTAAACGAATTATGGCTTAAAATCCATTCGCGGTCCTTTTCTGTATTGGATGCATTAACAACCAATAAATATTTTTCAGCGTCAAAACAGTAGACCAGAAGATCATCAACTATTCCTCCCCTTCCATTTGGCATACAGGTATATTGCGCCATCCCGGACTTTAATACTGACGGGTCGTTTGAAGAAATCTGGTTAATAAGGTCAAGTGCCCCGCTGCCTCTGATCCAAAACTCACCCATATGTGAAACATCAAATATTCCGGCAGACCGACGAACAGTCATGTGCTCATCTATTATACCACTGTATTCAACTGGCATTTCGAAGCCCGCAAATTCCACCATTTTGGCTCCCGATCTTTTATGGATCCCGTTTAATGCAGTTACTTTCATATTATCCTATACTTTTTTGATAATTTATTAGAAAAATTTTATTGTCAGGCCTTTTAGACTAAATAAATTCAATAAATTAATTTAACTTGCACATTCACTTTATAAAAAGGATGAACGACAAATTTAAATATGTAAAATTAAACTATCTGGAAGAATTAAGTAACGGGAGCAACGAATTTATCATAGAAATTATCAACATTTTTATCCAACAGGTTCCCGGGTTCATAATCAATATGAATAAGTTTCTGAAAGATGGCAATTACGAATCATTAAGCAGAGAAGCACATACGGCGAAATCCTCAGCTTTAATTTTCAATCTGGAGGGAACTGCTGAGGTATTAAAAAATATAGAACTCACAGCACACGAAAATAATAAGGATGCAATACCTGACTTAATAAAAAAAGCAGATACCGGCCTGACAATGGCATGCAGGGAGCTGACAGCTTATCTTGAAGAGGTAACCTGATTCCTGAAGACCAGGTCATCTCCTTCTGTATCTATTTGAACAGGTATTGATTTATCGACAAGGCCGGCAAGAATTTTACGGGATAATTCATTCAGCACATATTTTTGAAGTACCCTCTTAACTGGTCGGGCTCCAAAATGCGGATCATAACCAAGTTTTGCCAACAGGTCAATAGCTGATTCGGTAATAGTAATTCTCAGGTCAGTACCAGTCAGCCTTTTCACTACCTGGTAAAACTGCAGTTTAACAATCTCTTTTATATCCTCCTTTGAAAGCGGTGTAAAAACAATTGTTTCATCAATCCTGTTAAGAAATTCCGGACGGATAGTTTTTCTTAGTAACTCAAGCAGGTGATTACGTACCTCTTCCATTACAACATCCTGATTTTCAACATTCATAATCTCCATCTTTTCCTGGATAAGATATGAACCCAGGTTGGAGGTCATGATAATTATTGTATTTTTAAAGTTCACTGTCCGCCCTTTATTGTCGGTCAGGCGACCATCATCGAGCACCTGTAAAAGAATATTGAAAACATCAGGGTGAGCTTTCTCAATTTCATCGAATAACACAACTGAATAGGGCTTATGACGCACTGCCTCAGTAAGCTGTCCCCCTTCATCATATCCCACATATCCCGGAGGGCTTCCAATCAGCCTTGTAACAGAAAATTTTTCCTGGTACTCCGACATGTCAATACGCGTAATCATATTTTCATCATTAAAAAGGTATTCTGCAAGGGCTTTTGCCAGTTCAGTCTTGCCCACCCCTGTCGATCCCAGGAAAATAAATGAACCTATTGGTTTTTTTTCATCCTGAAGGCCTGCCCTGCTCCTTCTCACAGCATCCGACACAGCAGCAATCGCCTCATCCTGTCCGACAACCCTTTTGTGAAGTTCTTCCTCCATATGGAGCAATTTTTCACGGTCACTCTGCAACATTTTAGAAACTGGTATTCCTGTCCACCGTGCAACTACCTCAGCAATATCTTCAGCATCCACCTCTTCTTTTATAAGGCTTTCTCCCTCCTTTAGTTTTTGAAGCTCCTGCTGTAATTGTAATATCTCTTTTTCAGCCTCCTTTATCTTTCCATACCTCAGTTCTGCAACCCGTTCATACCATCCCTGCCTTTCAGCCTCTTCCGATTCGATCCTGAAATTTTCAATTTCTGATTTTTTCTTCTGTGTAGCTTCAATTACTGACTTTTCACTCTGCCACCTTGCCCGAAGTTTTGACCTCTCCTCTTTAAGATTGGATATCTCTTCATTCAACAAGTTTAGCTTTTTATCATCTTTCTCACGTTTAATAGCTTCGCGTTCTATCTCAAGCTGCTTGATACGGCGTTCCTTTTCATCAAGCTCTTCAGGAATTGAATCCATCTCCAGCCGTAATTTTGCAGCCGCCTCATCCATAAGGTCGATCGCTTTATCAGGTAAAAAACGATCGGAAATATACCGCTGTGATAATTCAACTGCGGCGATTATCGCATCATCTTTAATCCTCACTTTATGATGGCTCTCATAACGCTCTTTAATACCCCTTAAAATAGATATTGAGCTCAGGGTGTCTGGTTCATCCACATGTACAACCTGGAAACGGCGTTCAAGGGCTTTGTCTTTTTCAAAATATTTCTGATATTCACCGAAAGTAGTTGCCCCGATTGCCCTCAGTTCACCCCTTGCCAAGGCTGGTTTCAGTATATTTGCTGCATCCATGGCACCTTCGCTTTTACCTGCTCCCACCAAGGTGTGTATCTCATCGATAAAAAGGATGACCTCTTCGTTAGAATGTACCACTTCATGTACAACAGCTTTCAGCCGTTCTTCAAATTCACCCTTATACTTCGCACCTGCGATAAGAGCTCCCATATCAAGGGAAAATACCTGTTTTGATTTGAGGTTCTCAGGAACATCACCTCTCACAATCCTTTGCGCCAACCCTTCTGCAATGGCTGTTTTTCCGGTTCCCGGATCTCCTATAAGCAACGGATTATTTTTTGTGCGGCGTGAAAGGATCTGCAGTATCCTCCTGATCTCCTCATCCCTGCCTATCACCGGATCAAGTTTGCCTGAGCGGGCTCTTTCATTTAAGTTTAAAGCAAACCTGTTGAGTGAATTAAATCGGTCCTCAGCCGTCTGACTGTCTGCCTTAGACCCTTTTCTCAGCTCTGCGATAGCTTTCTGCAAATCCTTTACGGTTATACCGCTATCTTTCATTAAACGGGAAATAGTATCATTAGCCTCCATGAGAGAGACAAGGATATGCTCAACCGAAACGAACTGGTCTCCCATTTTGCCGGCCAATTCAATTGATTTCTGCATGACCATATTAGAAGAGGGAGAAAGATACGGCTCTGCACCGGTCACCTTTGGATAAGATTCAATGATCTGGTCCAACGCTCTTGTAAAGACCGGTAAATTGACCCCTATCTTCTTAAGAATAAATTCAACTACATTCTCTGCTGAATTGATGAGGCCTTTTAAAATATGTCCTGTCTCCAGGGCCTGCTGATTTTTGGCCCCGGCAATCTGAAAAGCATTTTGAATAGCTTCCTGTGCTTTGATGGTAAAATTATTAAGATTCATATCCATAAATTTTATTATTATCCGGTAACAAACAGTAAACAGTTTCAGATAAATGGACATATTGTCTAACATATATTGCCATTTCATGAAAAAAGTACCCGGCTAGGAGTTAAACAGATGAATTTTTGGCAGCAACTCAGATCGTAAAAGATTAAATGTTAATATAATTAAAACAAATATTAAATGTTAATGTTAGTATAGTAAGAGGTCGAAAAAGTTTCTATTATCAAAAAATAAAATTATTTTTGCACCCTGAATTAACTTGCGGATAGCGGAGGATTATCTGCCTTTTACAATAAGCTGCTTTCGCAGATAAAAACTATTGATAATAAACAATATAAAAAGAAATATATTTCATTTTAATAACTTAAAAAAATAATTATGGCAAAACATGTTTATACCTTTGGTGCAGGTAAGGCTGAAGGTAAAGCCGATATGAAAAACCTGCTGGGAGGTAAAGGTGCCAACCTTGCTGAAACGAATTTGATATGTGTTCCGTTACCGCCCGGTTTTACAATTACCACTGAATTATGTACCATGAATAATGGACAGGGCCAGGAGAATACCTTTGAGCTTATTAAACCGGAGGTTTAGGCTGCTCGT
>JAAYJR010000426.1 GCA_012522835.1 Bacteroidales bacterium | reverse complement strand
TAATGAGATGAAATTCAGTACAAAGACAAGATATGGAATAAGAGCTGTTCTGGAAATTGCAATGAGTGAGTGCAATAATGGTATTTACCAAAAAGATATTTCAGAAAAGCAGGATATCTCTTATAAATATCTCGATCAAATTATCAATTCACTTAAAGTTGCAGGCCTGGTTATAAAGGCATCAGGAAGAAAAAGCGGTTATATTCTTACCCGGGATCCGAAGGATATCACAATCTATGATGTACATAATGCATTCGAACCGGGTATTTGTGTCATTGATTGTCTTTCTTTGAATTATACATGCAACAGAGAAAATAATTGCGCTTTAAAAGGATTCTGGGACACACTGAACAATCAGATAATAGATTATTTTAAATCAATTACCATCAGTGATTTAATGGAAGAACAGATCAAGTTAGATGATTTGACCGCAATTGAAGATTCAGCTGATCATAACAACAATAGTTAATCTGATAAATTCCCCATAAGCAGAATTATACTTTTATCTGTCAATTCAATGAACATTCTCAACCATAATCTTGTTACAATAATCAATTAACAGTAAATGTTTAAAAGAATCAGTCATATTACCCTTATGTTTTTGTTGATTATTTCAACTACGGGAATAGCTGTTTCCAAACATTACTGCAATACAACGCTTGTTTCAACCTCATTTTTCTCAGAATCTGAATCCTGTTGTAATTCAGAAAACTGCTGTCACAATGAATCACAATTTATAAAACTGGATGAAGACTTTTCAACTCCGTCATTATCAGAGTTACCTGATATAACAGAGATAAAATTGTCAGCACTTACTGAAAATACATTCTGCCCTCTGTATGAGGAGAACAAAACAAAAGGATATTTGACTGTAAGAAAACCCCCTCCAAAACCGGACCTTCACACTCTTCTTTCGTTAAATCAGGTATATATTTTATGAATTAATTTACTTTATATCAATGTATTGCAACATAATAACTGTTGCATACAGCTAATATATTATAAAGTAAAAGAATCATAATAAGTTATACGATGCTAAATAGAATAATTCGATTTTTTCTCGAAAATAAATTAATCACATTAATATTACTTGTCCTTATAGTTAGCTGGGGTATAATTACCTCTCCATTCGGCTGGGAAACAGGTATTATGCCATCAGATCCTGTTCCGGTTGATGCCATCCCCGATATAGGAGAAAACCAACAGATAGTATTTACCGAATGGCCGGGCCGTTCCCCACAGGATATCGAAGACCAGATTTCCTATCCGCTCACCACATATTTATTGGGGATCCCGGGCGTAAAATCTATCCGCAGTTCTTCTATTTTTGGATTCTCGAGCATCTTTATCATTTTTGAAGAGGATGTTGAATTTTACTGGTCACGATCCCGGATACTGGAGAAGCTGGCTTCGTTACCATCGGGATTATTGCCCGAAGGAGTTCAGCCGGCGCTTGGGCCCGATGCCACAGCCCTTGGACAGGTATTTTGGTATACCCTAGAAGGCCGCGATAAAAACGGAAACCCCACCGGTGGCTGGGATTTGCACGAAATCCGCACCATACAGGATTTCTACGTGAAATATGGACTGAACTCCGCCACGGGTGTTTCAGAAGTTGCTTCCATCGGAGGATTTGTCCGGGAGTATCAAATCGATGTCAATCCGGATGCGCTGAATACATACAACATTCCGCTGCACAGCGTGATGCAGGCGGTCCAGAAATCGAACCGCGATGTAGGAGCAAAAACTATTGAAATCAACCAGGCGGAATACCTTGTGCGTGGGTTGGGTTATATAAAAAAGATTGAAGACATTGAACAGGCGGTGGTTGCCGTTCAGGAAAATGTTCCCATCCGTATTCAGGATGTGGGAATCGTCAGCCTCGGGCCGGCTACCCGCCGTGGCGCTCTTGATAAGGACGGCGCGGAAGTGGTGGGAGGAGTTGTCGTGGCACGGTACGGCGCCAATCCGCTGGGAGTTATAAACAACGTAAAAGCCAAAATCGAAGAAATCGCACCTGGCCTTCCCAAAAAGGTTTTGCCCAATGGTGTGGAAAGCCAGCTCACCATCGTTCCGTTTTACGATCGCTCGGGATTGATTTACGAAACACTCGGTACGCTCGAAGAGGCATTGTCGCTTGAGATTCTGATCGTAATCCTCGTGGTGGTGATCATGGTCTATAACCTGCGGGCGTCGCTGCTCATTTCAAGTTTGCTGCCCATTGCCGTGTTAATGGTGTTCATTGCCATGCGCTATTTTGGTGTGGATGCCAACATTGTGGCACTATCAGGTATTGCTATTGCCATTGGGACCATGGTGGATCTGGGGGTGATTCTTTCGGAGAATGTCATCAAACACACAAAAGAAGCACCGCCCGGACAAAAACTGATTACCACTGTTTACAATGGTTCGGCAGAGGTGAGTTCCGCTATTCTGACTGCGGTTTCTACAACAATCGTAAGTTTTATTCCGGTTTTTACCATGGAAGCTGCAGAGGGAAAACTTTTTATCCCACTTGCATTTACCAAAACTTTTGCATTGATTGCCGCCCTGATTGTTTCCCTGTTTATTCTGCCTGCGCTGGCGCACTGGTTTTTTGGTGTACGCATTAATAGCCGTTCGATCAGAAAATGGGTGAATATAATTCTCATTCCTGTTGGAATAATTTTATTGATTTTAGGCCATATTTGGGCAGGATTGATGCTGCTTGCCTTTGGAATTGCAGGAGTGGCGAAGGGAGCAGGAAAAAGACCGGAGTCGGAAAGCAGAAGTGAGGAGAAGGAAACTTCAACCCGGAAAAAACTATTGCAGGAAGCAGGTAAACGGATTCTCAAAAATATAGAAATAATCATAGTAATTATTGGTGTAACGTGGTTACTGGCGCGGTACTGGCTACCACTCGGTCCGGCAAAAAGCCTGCTGATGAATGTGCTATTCGTAGCAATTTTACTGATAATCATATTAGGTACATTTACCTTACTTGAGTATTTCTACAGATCAAT
>JAAYJR010000048.1 GCA_012522835.1 Bacteroidales bacterium | reverse complement strand
CCGGGTGATGATGCAGGAAAGCTTATCAAAAAAATTACAGATATGCCGGGACTGGTAGCAGAAGGACTGCATGTTTATGACGGCCATATTCATGAGAGTGACAGTGAACAAAGGCATAAAATTTCAAACAATGCCTTTTCAAAGGTTAATGATTTTTATGATGAACTAAAATCTGCAGGATTTGGTAATTTAAAGATTATTGCCGGAGGTACTCCGACATTCCCGGTGCATATTCTGAGAAAGAATGTTGAATGTAGTCCGGGTACTGTTCTTTTATGGGATTATGGATATAGCAGTTCATTTTCGGATATGGATTTTTTACATGCAGCCGTTTTATTTAACCGTGTAATAAGTAAGCCTGCGAAAGATCTTATTTGTATAGATTTGGGATATAAGTCAGTCGCATCAGAGATGCCTCAACCCAGAGTTAAATTTCTTGGATTAGATAACTATTCTGTTGTTGGCCAGAGTGAAGAACACATGGTTATCAAAACAGATATGGCAGAAAGTTTTGAAGCCGGCGATACTTTATACAGCATTCCTTTTCATGTTTGTCCCACTGTTGATCGTTTTGATAATGTTTCAGTAGTTCTTGAAAATATAGTAACAGGTCAATGGAATGTTGTTGCCAGAAAAAGACAAATTGATTATTAATAAAGTATTTACTAATGGGTGAAAAAGTATTAATTTTCGACGGGCACCTGGATCTTTCTATGAATGCTTTGGAGTGGAACAGGGACCTTAGATGGACAGTTGAGGAGATACGAAAGAGTGAAGAAGGATTGACAGATAAACCGGACAGAGGTAAGGGGACTGTTAGTTTTCCTGCTATGCGCGAAGGTAATATCGGGCTGTGTACAGCAACTCAGATAGCAAGATATGTTAAGAGGGGAAGTAAATTACCCGGATGGAATTCTCCCGAACAGGCCTGGGCACAGACCCAGGGACAACTGGCCTGGTACAAAGCTATGGAAGAGGCTGGAGAAATGGTTCAGATAAAAAATTCAGGGGAACTTCAAAATCACTTAAACCAATGGAAGGAAGACCCCGGAAATACTCCTTTAGGATATGTTTTAAGCCTTGAGGGGGCCGATTCTATTGTCACACTGGACTATCTTGAAAGAGCTTATGAATACGGATTGCGTGCTGTCGGGCCTGCTCATTATGGCCCCGGGACCTATGCTTACGGTACTGATTCATCAGGAGGCCTTGGGAAAAAAGGGCGTGAACTGGTAAGGGAAATTGAAAGACTGGGTATGATCCTGGATGCTACACATTTGTGTGACGAGAGCTTTTGGGAAACTATGAAAATATTTAACGGACCGGTTTGGGCAAGCCATAATAATTGCAGGAAATTTGTGCCCCATAACAGACAGTATTCTGATGAACAGATAAAAGAACTTATCAACAGGAATGCTGTGATTGGTGTGGCTCTGGATGCATGGATGATGGTACCCGGCTGGATAAGGGGAAAATCTGAGCCTGAGGCTATGGGTGTTTCCCTGGGTATAATGATCGATAATATTGAACATATTTGTCAGCTGGCAGGAAATTCATTAAATGCTGCTATTGGCTCTGACCTGGACGGAGGGTATGGCAAAGAACAATGTCCTTATGACCTGGAAACTATTGCTGATCTTCAAAAGGTGCCCGTTTTACTTGCTGAGAGAGGCTTTGGCAAAGACGATATTAAAAATATAATGAGTGATAACTGGATCCGGTTTCTTGAAATGAATATTTAATTTAAAAATTATATTATGGAATCAATTAATACACTATGGCAAACATTTTATACTTCTGTTTTTACATTTGGCCCACGGCTTGTGGGTGCACTGGCTACTCTTATTATTGGATGGTGGGTAATCAGGATAATTCAAAATTCACTTCGAAGAAGATTTGAAAAACGTGAAATGGAACCCTCATTGAGGGGTTTCCTTAACAGTATGACAGGAATATTGTTAAAGGTGATGTTGCTTATCAGCGTTATTGGAATGTTGGGAGTTCAGATGACCGCATTTGTGGCTCTTTTGGGTGCTGCAGGACTTGCAGTGGGAATGGCGCTTTCGGGGACATTACAGAATTTCGCAGGAGGAGTGATAATACTGATATTTAAACCCTTTAAAGCCGGGGATTATATTGAGGCACAAGGCCATTCCGGAACTGTGAATGAGATACAGATATTTAATACTATTCTAAAAACACCTGATAATAAAACTGTTATTATCCCAAATAGCATTCTGTCATCCGGATCAATGATAAATTATTCATCGGAACCGCAACGAAGAGTTGATTTCCTGTTTAGAATAGGTTATGGTGATGATGTGGATAAGGCAAAAAGTGTTTTAACGAAGCTGATAGAGGCTGACAAAAGGATCCTTTCAGACCCGGAACCCTTTATTGCTGTGAGTGAACTGGGAGACAGTTCAGTTAACCTGGTTGTAAGGGTATGGGCAAAGGCAGAGAACTACTGGGGTATCTTTTTTGACCTGAATGAACTTGTGTATAAATCATTTGAGACGGAAGGCATTAATATTCCATTTCCTCAAATGGATGTTCATGTCAGCAACCAATAACAAGAGTAGTTTTTTAAATCTGACACTTAAGATATGAGCTGGTTAAGAGATCTGATTTGCGGAAAAGCTGATGACGAGGGATTAAATATCCTGGCAGATATTGCAGAGCATGCAAAAAACTTCAATGCTGATAATTTTCAGATTATTACTCCTGATGAATTTATTGACCTGGCTAACCTGGAATTTGGAACCCACCTGACGAATATAGAGGAGCCCAGTGATCATTTTTATTACCTATTGCCCTATTCTGTACAGACGCAGTTCAATAATATTTATGGTAAATATAAGCCGGCTTATGTTTCTGAGTTATTTGACTGCGATAATTTTGCACTTGATTATCTCACTTTTTTACACCGGTTTGCCAATAAAATTCCTAAGGCAAAATATTCTTTTGCTGCCGGTATAGGCTCCGGAATTTTTCACTGGATTAGTGGATTTCACAGAGCTAACGTGGTAATTTTCGAAGATAGGAAAGTGAGGTTGTTTGAAGCAGATCAGCTGAAGACCTATTATAAGGAGCAATGGGAGGGTAATGAATTCCGGATTATCTATTTTTGATACCTTCCGTAATGTATTAAATAGAAAAAGGCTGCCCGTTTTAAGCAGCCTTTTTACGTAATAGTTGGTTTATCTATCTGTCGAGGATAAGTTTTTTCACAAACTCTTTACCTTCGATATTGAGTTTTACAAAGTACATTCCCGAAACATTATCTTCCATGCTGATTCACTATTTTCACTGATCAGTTTTAAAGCAGGCAAGGTCATACAGAGTATGAATTTTTAATCATTCTGGACATATCATTCTGGTTTATTTAGTTATAAATAGCTTTAAAATGGATACCGGAACAATAATAGTAGGAGTTATATTAATAGTTTTGTATATTTTATCTGTTGTAATAACAGAAATTTCAAGAAAAAATGAGAGAAAAAATTATTCAGGTTTTTATCACCTTTAGCAGGGACTCAGAATCGTAAAATCACTAAATTTGAACGCTGTTATAAAAAAATAACATGACTATAGATTAAATAATACATGGCACTTCAAATTTTTCTTTTAGCACTTGGTTTTGTGTTACTTATTAAAGGTTCTGACTGGCTGGTCGGAGGTGCTTCAGCGCTTGCACGGAAATTCAATATATCAGATTTGTCGATCGGACTGACAATAGTTGCATTTGGAACTTCTGCCCCGGAATTGGTAGTGAATACATTTGCAGCATTTCAGGGGCATCACGATATTGTTCTTGGAAATGTCATTGGCAGTAACATATTTAATATTTATGTTATTCTCGGGATTGCGGGAATAATTACTCCTCTAGTTATTCAATCAAGTACGGTATCAAAAGAGATACCATTTTCATTCCTGGCAATTATTATTATGTATATACTTGGCAATGATTTTTTTACTTCTTCTGCCGGGATAATTTCAAGGCTTGACGGATTTATTTTATTAATCCTTTTTTGTTTATTTCTTTATTATGTTTATAAACAATTGAGAGTCAATGTAAATGTACAGGATAAAGAACATATTAATCTAAGTTCTTTAAAGATAATTATACTTATCATTTCAGGCCTGGCCGGATTGATAGCAGGAGGCAGGTTAATTGTTGTCAATGCAGTCCAAATTGCACAGGCCATAGGAGTCAGCGAGAAGGTTATTGCTTTAACAATTGTAGCAGCAGGAACCTCTCTGCCTGAACTGGCTACCTCAGTTGTAGCCGCATTGAAGAAGAACAATGATATAGCTGTGGGTAATATAATCGGATCAAATATTTTCAATATTTTTTTAATACTCGGAGCCAGTTCTGTTATAAAACCTGTCGGTTATGATAAGATATTTAATATAGATCTCTATTTTTTGTCGGTTGGCACAATTGTTCTGTTCATTGCTATGTTTACCGGCAACAGGAAAAAACTTGACCGGTGGGAAGCGGTTGTTTTTTTATTGCTTTACTGCGGATATCTTTTTTACATGTTGGCTCACTGAACAGAGGCATTTCTGTGATGCTATCTCCCCCGGCCATTATGAATTCCGGGTATGGCCCGGCCGGGTTAACGGCAGGTAATTAATTCGTATTAACAATTGGTATACTTTTTATTTAATAAATTTAAATATAGCAAATAATCTTTTCGCTTTCATGTTGCGATCAGTTTGAAAGTTTTACTCAGAATGTTGTCCATAAAAAAATGTTCTATTTTAGCGGAACTTAATTTAATAACTGAGTATGAAAAACACTAATCGCAGAAATTTTATAAAAAACAGCACCGTTGCGGGACTGGGAATAGGTATTGGCGCTACAACTTTTAACTTACAGCCCGATTTTAAAAATTATAAAAAGGGAAAGAGAATAGGATTAATCGGATTGGACACAGGCCACAGCGTAGCTTTCACCAAATCCATTAATGATCCGCTGGCTGGAGATAAATATAATGGTTACAAAGTCGTTGCCGCCTATCCGAAGGGGACAGATAAAATTGAGGAGTGGAGAGATAGAATCCCTGAAATTACATCTGAAGTTAAATCTCTTGGAGTGGAGATCGTTGACTCTATAGAAGAGTTGCTTGATAAAGTTGATGCAGTGTTATTAACCTGTGTGGATGGTAATAAACACCTTGAACAGGCAATACCGGTTTTCAAAGCAGGGAAACCGGTTTACATTAATAAACCTATTGCTGCATCACTTAAAGAAGCTTATGCAATTGCAAGAGAAGCAAAAAAGCATAATGCAAAAATGTTTTCATCCTCTGCTTTACGTTTTTTGGGAGGAATTAAAGAGATAACAGAAGGGGAGATTGGAAGAGTAACAGGTGCAGATGCCTATAGTCCGGCTCCTATCGAGAAGAACCATCCTGATCTTTACTGGTATGGTGTACATGGAGTTGAAATTTTATATTCGGTTATGGGAAGAGGATGCAAATCAGTACAGAGAACTTTTACCGAAGATACAGAACTTGTGATCGGCATCTGGGAAGACCAGCGTATAGGTACTTATCGTGGTATTCGCAACGGGCATGAAGATTACGGAGGTACAGTGTTTGGCGAAAAGGCTATAAAAAAATTACCGGATTATACCGGTTATGATGCGATGCTGGTTGGTATTACTGAATTTTTCAGAACCGGTATTGTTCCTGTTCCGGTTGAAGAAACCCTCGAAATATTTGCCTTTCTGGAGGCTGCTGAGGAGAGTAAGAAAAGAGGAGGAGCTGTTGTTGAGATTAAGTCTGTAACTGAGGGTTTGAGAATATAATTTATAAGGGGAGACTACCTCTTTTGATTATTTAAAGATTTATGCCAGAAATTCAACACTCTTTTGGAAGACTGCTCTGAATGAGGAGTTTAGTATATCATCATCAATGTCGCTATTCGACGGGAAAGGAGATTCATGAGTATAGTTATATGGGAAATCCATAAGAATAAAACGCTCTTCCGCCATTTTACTGCCCATACAGGCCTTAATACCTGACCATGGCATTACCTTATCTTTCAGCAGGTTAATGCCTGATATGCGATTTTTTGATTTATTGAAAAATGCCGCTCTTTCCTCTTTATATTTATCTGGTCTGATCATGGCATTAAAGGCCTGAATAATTATGTCGTGTAATTTTTCCCCATTCCGGAATTTGTTTTTTTCGTCGGTCAACCATTCAAAGCAGTAATAGCTATATAATCTTTCGTAAGCTGTTTTATCCATGATATACTTTGATTCCCCGTACATATCACTGAAAATAGCGCCACCACAAAATACGAACAGCCGGGAGGTGGAAAAAAGATTAAATGGATCAGCCATAAGGATTATCTCAGCCAGGAAGGAGCCTATCGAATATGCGAAGATATCGGCAGAAGCATCATCAGTTAAAATCGGGTGCATTCCACTTCTTATCTGTCTTATCAGAGAAGTAATATCCTGAATAGTCTGATAACCGGAACTATAGAATCGTGCAGGTTCCTCTGTCAGTCGCTCACTGAGAGATGCATTTACAAAACTCATTGAACGATTATTGTTAGTTCCCATAATTCTTTTGTTTATTAAAGATCTGATCAACCTTGGATCTGTCCACCAGGAGGGGGATCTGTTAATATGAAACGCTATAGGGAACAGGATTACCGGTTTTCCGGTTTTTAGTGTAATATATTCCGCCCAATAGAGGTATTTATCCCATTTTCTTTCATTGAGCCCGTGTAACAAAAGGATAAAAGATCTGTATTTTAATGCACCTGAAGGCATAAAAACAGGATAGTAAAAACTGCTGTTTTCTTTAATTGCAACATCCCTTCGAATATAAGTGTCCTGGTCAGATACAAGATCGCTTAATCCTTTGGAATCGAATTTAAGCCTTTTTATGATAATCTGGTTTTCAGGTGAACTGGCATTTTTACCTGAAGTAAAATAGTTAAGTAGCTCCTTTTGCCTTTGTCGAAATTTTATTTTCTGCATATTCCGATAATATGAAAATACATTTTATATACAAATAAACATTCATCGTCCCCTTATTTCAAATTTTTGGGATTTATGGCAGTTCAAGGGGAGGAATACCCTGTTTAAGGGATGAATCTTAAATATCCGGGATGAGCCTTATTTTAAAGTTTTTAAAATGATTTCCGAAAAACAGGAGTCCGTTTACTTTTATCTTTTTAATTTTGTGATATTCGTTTATTTACCCGCTGCATTAAAAGTGGAATATTATGAATCAGAAGATTCCTGAATATCTCAATGAGAAGGAAAATTTGATCCGGTTAATTGTATATACGGCTTTATTTGCCCTGGTATTTATCAATATATACCAACCTTTTGGATCCCGTAACTGGTTTCCTGTATCGGAGATAATTTTTTTTGTATTTTCAAGCCTGGTAATACTTACAGGAGTTTTAGTCGTTGTCATAAGCCGGATCATTATGTACCGTTATACCAGGAAACATGATCTCTTATTATGGCAATATATTATTTGGGTTGTGGCAGAGATCGTTGCCATGGCACTGTTTTATTCTCTTTTTGGAAGTATAATATTAAATGATGCCCGCCCGCTAAGGGAAATAATGAGGCAATCAGTTATCAACACCAGTTTGGTTCTGCTGCTGCCTTATGCTACTATTTGGCTCTATCTGTCATGGAAAGATAAGAATAAAAAGCTTGAAAATCTTATACAGGATGATAGCAAACCTGAAAAGCAAAGTGATCAGGTGTATAATTTTTTTGACGAAAAGAAAGAGTTAAAGTTATCTGTAAAGGCTGATCAGGTTATCCGGATTGATTCGGCTGACAATTATGTAAAAGTTCATTTTCTGAATAAGGGTAAGATTACCTCATTTATGATAAGAAACACCTTATTATCAATTGAAAATGATTTTGCCAATACAACTCTGATCAGATGCAACAGGTCTGTGATAGTAAACTTTGATAAAGTTAAGGTTTTGCGTAAAGAGCAGGATGGAATATATCTGAGCCTCGACCTGGCATCTGTGCAAGACATCCCGGTTACGAAAAAATACGCGGGACGGGTACTCTCCAGGTTTTCAAACTATTCAGCCTGACAAAGTATTATCTTATAATATTCAGATTATTATCTTAAACAACATCATTCTGCCCCCCATTTTTCATTTGGTTCCGGTCCCATTTGCAAGACCAGTGTTCCGCCGTTTTTAATTTCAGCATGCCCGAAATATGGCTTGTTTAATGGTATACCGTTGAGGCTTGCAGACTGGATATATTTATTATCAGGGGAGTTATCAAGGGCTTCGATTGTAAATTTTTTAATATTGTTATATTTTTCATCCGGATGGATTATAATTTTATTGAATAGCGGACTTCCTATTGAATAAATATTTTGGCCGGGAGCAACAGGATAAAATCCCATCGCACTCATTATATACCATGCCGACATTTGTCCCATATCCTCATTTCCACAAAGTCCTGCAGGTCCGTCATCATAAAAATTATCCATTACCTCCCTGACTATTTTCTGGGTCT
>JAAYJR010000472.1 GCA_012522835.1 Bacteroidales bacterium | reverse complement strand
GTGTTCCGGTACCGCCCGGTTTTACAATTACCACTGAAGTATGTACCATGTATAATGAACAGGGCCAGGAGAAAACCTTTGAGCTTATTAAACCGGAGGTTGAGGCTGCTGTTAAAATGGTAGAAAAATTAACCGGAACTAAATTCGGGGACAAGGATAATCCATGCCTTCTGTCTGTAAGGTCAGGAGCCCGTGCATCAATGCCCGGCATGATGGATACTGTTTTAAATCTTGGCATGAACGATGTGGCAGTGGATGCCCTTACCAAAAAATCCGGCAATCCCCGTTTTGCATGGGATTCTTACCGGAGGTTTGTTCAGATGTATGGCGATGTTGTAATGGAGATGAAGCCTGCCAGTAAGGAAGAGCATGACCCGTTTGAAGAGATAATTGATCAGTTAAAAGAAGAAAAAGGCATCGAACTTGATACCGATTTCACAACTGAAGACCTTCAGGAACTGGTAAGAAGGTTCAAGGCAGCTGTAAAGAAAGTCACCGGTAAAGACTTCCCCACAGATCCATGGGAACAGTTATGGGGGTCAGTTGCCGCTGTATTCGGCAGCTGGAATAATCAACGTGCCATAGTATACCGCCGTCTGGAACAGATTCCTGACGAATGGGGTACTGCAGTAAACGTACAGGCTATGGTATTCGGTAATATGGGCAACAGCTCCGCAACAGGTGTTGCATTCACACGAGACGCTGGTACCGGTGAAGACATATTTAATGGTGAATACCTGATAAACGCACAGGGTGAAGATGTTGTTGCAGGTATACGCACCCCGCAATCAATTACCCTTGAAGGGTCACAAAGATGGGCCGTACTGCAGGGAATCAGTGAAGAGGAAAGGGCTTCAAAATACCCGTCACTGGAAGAGGCTATGCCGGAACTTTACAGACAACTGGATGAGACTCAGCAAAAACTTGAGGACCATTACAAAGATATGCAGGATCTCGAGTTTACCATTCAGGAAGGTAAACTGTGGCTGCTTCAGACCCGTAACGGTAAACGCACAGGCGCTGCAATGGTGAATATTGCCATTGATATGCTGGAAGATGGTAAAATTGACGAAAAAACCGCCCTGTCAAGAATTGATCCTAACAAACTGGATGAATTACTGCACCCGGTTTTTGTACCCCAGGCTCTTAAAGAAGCCAAAGAGGTGGCAAAAGGGTTACCGGCATCTCCCGGAGCTGCTACAGGACAGGTAGTATTTTTTTCTGATGAGGCCAATAAATATGATACTTCCATACTTGTTCGCGTGGAAACTTCACCTGAAGACCTCGAAGGAATGAATATTGCAAAAGGTATCCTGACTGCACGCGGGGGTATGACTTCACATGCTGCAGTTGTTGCACGTGGAATGGGTAAATGCTGTGTTTCAGGAGCAGGTGCTGTGAAAATCAACTACAAAACCCGCATAATGACAATCGACGGGGTACAATTCAGGGAGGGTGACTGGATTTCACTTAATGGTTCAACAGGTAAGGTTTATGAGGGTAAAATCACCACCCAAAATCCCAGTTTGAGCGGAAATTTCGGGAAAATAATGGACCTTTCCGACAAATATACGAGAATGAGTGTACGCACTAATGCAGATACCCCTAATGATGCAAAAGTTGCAAGAGACTTTGGTGCAAAAGGTATCGGACTTTGCCGTACAGAACATATGTTTTTCGAAGGCAGCAGAATTAAAGCAATGCGTGAAATGATCCTTTCCAAAACTGAAACAGAAAGACGGAAAGCTTTGGAAAAATTATTACCATTTCAACGCGATGACTTCAAAGGTATTCTTGAAGCAATGGCAGATTACGGAGTAACAATCAGGTTGCTTGACCCCCCGCTTCACGAATTTGTACCCCATGAACCGGAGAACCAAAAAGAGATGGCTGATGAAATGGGGATAACTGTCGACGAGGTCAAATCACTGGTTGACGACCTGCATGAATTCAACCCTATGCTTGGACACAGAGGATGCCGCCTTGGAAACACATATCCTGAAATTACAGAAATGCAGGCCAGGGCAATAATTGAAGCAGCTGTTGAACTTAAACAAAATGGTATTGATGCACGCCCCGAAATAATGGTCCCTCTTATTGGCACTGTAAAAGAATTCAAATTACAGGCTGATATAATCAATGAAACAGCCAAAAAAGTTTTCAAAGAGAAGGGAACAGAAGTTGACTACCTGGTGGGTACTATGATCGAAGTTCCGCGGGCTACATTAGTGGCTGACAAAGTGGCTGAAATTGCTGACTTCTTCTCATTTGGTACAAATGACCTTACCCAGATGACATTCGGATATTCACGCGATGATGCAGGTAAATTCCTGCCTGTATACCTCGATAAAGGTATCCTGAAAAATGATCCGTTCCAGATTCTTGATCAGGAAGGTGTCGGACAACTGGTAAAAATGGGTACCGAAAAAGGACGCAGTGTCAAACCTGATTTAAAAATAGGTATCTGTGGAGAACACGGTGGAGAACCTTCATCTGTTATGTTCTGCGACAGTGTTGGCATGGATTATGTCAGCTGTTCACCTTATCGTGTTCCAATCGCACGCGTAGCCGCAGCTTTGGCTAATATTAAAAAATAGTAAATACCTGATTATTTAAAGAAGCTGTTTTAAAAGCGCATCCCTGTTTTCAGTCAGCCACGTGTTTTAACTGAAACAACAGGAAGGCACTTTTAAGACAGCTTTTTTTTACCTTTTTTATTTTGTTATCTTATCTCAGTTGAAATCTTTTCTGCAGTTTCACAGATAAGTTTCCAGGCCCTCAGAACATGCTCTTCTTCAGTATGGGTTTGTGCAATGCACATTCTTAATACCATCTGGTCATTTAATTTTGTATGCGTAAAATAGGCACGTCCGGTCTTATTGACTTCATTCATCAGCTTCATATTAAAATCATCTCCGTTAATATGACGGAAACATACCAGGTTTAAGGGCGGTTCAACAACCAGTTCAAACTGATCAGACTGCCTTACCCAGGATGCAAATTTCTGTGCCAGTTCAACATGTTTCCTGATATGAAACTGCAGTCCCTCAACACCGTAATGGCGAATCACAAACCACAGCTTAAGCGACCGGAATCTTCTTCCCAATTGTACATGCCAGTCACGGTAATCAAAAACCTCTCCCGACTCAGAAGCTTTATTTCTTAAATATTCCGGTAGTATTGAAAAAGTATTAATGAGTTCCTGCCTGTTCCCTACCCAGAAAACATCACAATCAAAATTCGTAAACATCCATTTATGCGGATTGAAAGAGTAACTGTCGGCCAGTTCCACACCATCTTTAAAATGCCTGAATTCAGGACATACCATTGCTGTTCCGGCCATTGCAGCATCGACATGCAGCCAGCATTTCTCATCCCTGCATATCTCCCCTATCTGTCTTATGGGATCAATTGCATTAGAAGAAGTTGTGCCAATTGTTGCACAGACAAAAAATGGCAGGAATCCCTCTTTTTTATCTTTTTGTATTTGCTGTTGTAACAGATCAGGTTTCATGGCAAAATGTTCTGTAATACCAATTATCCTTAAATTTTCAACACCGATACCAGCCATCTTAACCGCTTTCTCAAGCGATGAATGGGTCTGTCCCGATACATAAGCTGTAAGCCTTTGTCTTACTCCCTTTTTGTTGGATTCAAAACCGGTTGCCCGTTCACGTGCGGCAATTAGCGCTGTAAGTGCCGCTGTAGAAGCTGTGTCTTGTATTACACCCCCTCCGGTTGAGGTAGATTTAAACTTTTCCGGCATGTCCATCATATCTGCAAGCCAGTCCAGTACCCTTGTCTCCAGTTCTGTGGCTGCAGGACTCGTTGCCCAGATCATCCCCTGCACTCCAAGGCCGGAACTCACTAAATCGCCTAAAATTGAAGGGAAGGATGTATTTGAAGGAAAATATGCAAAAAAATTGGGTGACTGCCAATGCGTTATTCCCGGAATTACTTTTTCGTTAAGATCTTTGATGATATCATCAAAAGACTCTCCCTTAGCCGGGGGTTTTTCAGGTAACGAGGCTATTATTTCACCGGGTTCAACCTGCGATAAAACAGGATACTGGTCAATATTCTCATAATAATCTGCAATCCAGTCAATAATCCTCTTTCCCTCTTTTCTGAACTGAGAGGGAGATAAATGATAATTCTTCATATTCTGATTTTTAAATGTCTTAAAACCTGCTTCAATATTTAATCCGGAAACCTTCCGGAAATTCTGAAACAGGTACACGTTTTTTTATAAAATTTTTTATGCGCGCAAGGGGAGGGCCAATCCGTATATGATCTATAAAAGCATCGAGGTCAATTTCTTCACCCTGTGCAGATATTATAACAACTCTGTCCCTGGAATTTTGCACCCAGCCTTTGATGTTGTGGTCATTGGCAACTCTTTGGACAAAATATCTGAATCCTACTCCCTGTACCCTTCCTGTAATAGTAATCTCGTACTGTAGCATTAACTAAGCTTAAATTGCTCTATTATCTCCGGTTGTACCATTGCCCATATACAATAGATGCCAACTGCAGTTCCCAGAGGGAAATTCACTAAGTGAATCACAGAAATAATAAGTGTTAATATCCTTCCCCACTCTTTCCTTTTAAATAACCCTATACCTGCAATTATTCCCGGCAGGCTGCAAATTATAATAATCCCTGCCAGCACCTTGCCTATAATTGAAAGAATCAAATGAGCCTCTTTGTCATTGACAACATCTGCAACAAAATACAAAATCACAAAAATTACTATGCCGGTAATTATTCCTAATATACCCAGTCCTATTTGCAGAGAAGCTGCAACATTAATATTTTTTTCCACGATAATTGGTTTTTTTTTAAAGCATTAAAGTTACAAAATCGAGTTTTTTTTTCCTAAATAATCCAGATCTTAAAACAAATTCATTTCAGGATAGTTTTATATATAGTAATAACCCATTTAAAAAAGATGATAAATTATTATTTTATGTATGTTTGACATCTGTTTTAAGAGTACAATTAGAGTTGGCCATGGAATATTTACAATTGATAATACTATCTGTCATTATAGTCACTATAGCCTTCTTAGGACTGGCTGTCAGAATCTTAATTAAAAAGGGAGGTAAATTTCCAAATACCCATGTTGGAGGAAATAAACATCTTAACTGTCAGGGGATATATTGTGCACAGACACAGGACCGTCTTGAACGGAATAAACTGAAGGTTAAAACAGATTTCAAAAATGTCAGATTATTAAACCAGGCAAAATAATTAATTGGCTAATACCTGTTTGAAATTATCTGACATATATACCTCTGTTTTCCCCTGATCATCAGAATAGATAAAATAAACATCAATTTGAGGAATCTCCCGGCTGATCTTAACAGATTCTTCCAGCCCGAGTACCATGAAAGCGGTAGCAAATGCATCTGCATCCATGCAACTAAAAGCCAGTACTGTTGCACTGAGTAAGTTATGCTGAACGGGATAACCGGTTTCAGGATCAATTGTATGGGCGAATTTTTTACCATCCTCGACATAAAAATTGCGATAATTACCTGAAGTGGCCAGTGCCCTTCCGGACAATCTGACACGTGCCTGAAGTTCTGTTGTAGCAAAAAAACTGCTCTCATCCGGTTTACTTATCCCAATTGTCCATATCCTTCCCTTTTCGTTCCTGCCTTGGGCAACCACCTCTCCCCCGATCTCTACCATATAATTGTCACACCCCTTTGCGTTCAGCCACCCGCTAATAATATCACATGTATATCCTTTCGCAATAGCACTCATGTCAAGTTTAACCCCTGGCAACTCCTTTCTGATCTTTCCATCTGAAAGTTCAATTTTTTTATAACCCGTTATCTGTTTTAAACTGTCGATAATCCCGGGGGTCATTCTCTTCTTCTTTTCCGGCCCGAACCCCCAGGCATTTACCAAAGAACCGGCAGTAATGTCAAATGCTCCACCAGTAATCTCAGATATCTCCATTGCACGTTTATAACAGAATATAAATTCAGGATCCAGAGTTGCCGGTTTGTTATTATTTATCCTGGAAATGACTGAAGATGAATCAAAAGTGGAAAAAATACTGTTCAGCCTGTCAAGCTGATCTCTGATCTGATCATGAAGGTCATCTCCGTCAGGACTTTCATAAACAATATGATAAACCGTACCATAAATTAAGCCCTCGTTATAAATATATCCGGGAGTATGTATACAACCTGTTAAAGATAAACCCAAAAGCAGAAGCAGGAAAAATTTTTGCATCATTGATCCGGTAGATAAATTATTGCCTGTTGGTAACAGAATTGAACTGACGGTATCCTATTAACCTGTCAAAACGTGAAGATGTCTCTTTGTAATAAACGAAGATCTGATAATCATTTTCTGTTTCCCAAAAACTTCCTTCAATATTTTTATGGTCCGCTACCTTTGATCCCTGAGGGACGTATACATACATATAATTATAGTATCCCTGCTTAAGTAGAAGCGTAAGTTCATATGCACTGGTATTAAAATTCCAGGTCATCTCATTGCTTTTATTAGCGTTCCAATTGCTTAACTCCCCAAATACATTAATAGTTCCTCCCAACAGAATTGACTCAAGGGGAAGTGTGAAATGCACAAATGTATAATCACATTCAATATCAAAATCTTCAACTTCTCTGTCCTGGCTCTCTATTGCAAACTTTCCGTTCATTTCCCGGTAAGGGAAATAGGGACGGTTGGACCTCACTTCATCCTTCATCAGGGTCTTATGAAAATATGGCCGGTGAAACTCTGTAGAAAGGACATTCTCTCCTGTAACCTTATTGGTCCTGTTATCGAAGTACCTGAATTCATTGCCGGCGACAAAAACATTCTCCCTGTTATAATCATAAACAAGCATTCTGTCGCGGATAAACAGAGGTTTAAGGTTACGAATGGCAGTATCCCACCGGTTATTCTGCATAATTACCACCTTTATCTCCTCAGAAGGATAACGAATATTCAGGTTATCATGATATATGGTAAAGTCAATTTCCTGGTTCTCTCCTTTAAATGCATCAAGAGTTGCCCTGCGGACTGTTCCCTCCACATTTACCAATGGTTCAACCACATAAAATCTCTTGCTTAGTATAATATTCTCCTTGCCCGCCCCATCATAAACTACCAGTACATAGTTGCCTGAAAGCTTAAAATCAATATTTTCGTTGGGTAACAACAACCTGTAATTTATATAATCAAACGTGGTGTTGAATGAACGGGCATAATCATCGAGAGGATTCTCGGTAAATCCTTCCAGATAATCATTCTGTAGTATAAAGCTTTCATTCCAGTCAGCGTCACAATGGATGATGGTGTAATAGTAATCTTTAACCTCTCCCGACAGATCATCAAACATAAATACCAGGGGTGTCTCTTCACCTATCTCCCTGACAGGATTTGACAACTCAAAGCCTTCCCTGTACATAAGCACAGTTTTTATATTCTCGTCATATACTGCATTCTCATAATAAAAATTCTCTTCCTGGCCGCTTAGGCTATTTACTATTCCTGCCAGGAAAAATATCAGAACAAATAATGCCTGTTTCATGCAATTACTCCCTTTTTTAGCCATTCATAAGGTCAACCGTTCGATGAAGTGAATGGCAATGGATAAAACAATGAACCACTAACTGATGGTTATAGCAAAAATCATACTAAAAACGACACCACAAAAAAAATATTGCAAAAAGCTTCAATGTTAAATTTAAATTCAAATATATCTTGTTCTTTTAAAAAAGTAATACATATCGAATTATTTGTATATTTTGAAATCTTGAAATTTTAATCATAAAGATTGCGCAAAGGCAATTTATTATTTACTTTTGCCAACCTGATTAACAATACTATGCTTGATAAATATGTCAGAAGTAATTAAGTTAAGAAGAGGGTTTAATATAAAGCTTAAAGGGGAAGCTGAATACAAAACAGAAATTCTTGAAACACCTGAATTTGTTGCCATCAAACCCACTGATTTTTATGGACTGACTCCCAAATTAATTGTAAAGCCGGGTGACTTTGTTAAAACCGGAGATGCACTTTTTTTTGATAAATATCACCCTGAGGTTAAATTCACTGCCCCACTCGGTGGAAAAATCCATACAGTCAAACGTGGAGAGCGACGCCGGATACTTGAAGTAGTGGTTGAATCAGATAAGGATAGCGGCTCAGTCGAATTTACAAAAGCCGATCCTCTTTCATTAACGGGAGAAGAGATAAAAAGCAATCTCCTGAAAAGTGGATTATGGCCGTTTCTGAAGAGAAGGCCTTACGGGATAATTGCTGATCCCGGAGAAAAACCACAGGCTGTTTTTGTCTCAACTTTCGACACTGCCCCGCTGGCACCTGACTATAATTATGTCATGAAAGACCAGCTGAAAACATTCCAGACCGGAGTGAATGCTCTATCGAAACTTACAACAGGAAGTGTATTTCTGGGAGTTAACAGTGACGCTGTATTTACGAAAACAGAAAATGCAGAAATAAGACATTTCTCAGGACCTCATCCTGCCGGCAATCCCGGGATCCAGATCCATCATATTGCCCCCCTGTCAAGAGCATCAGTTGTCTGGACAATAAATGTGCAGGATGTGCTTTTCATTGGCCGCCTCTTTGAGACTGGGAGGGTTGACCTGACTAAAACAGTTGTGCTGTCAGGGTCAGAAGTTGAAAATCCCGGATATTACAAAACTGTAGCTGGTGTTCAGATCTCTTGCCTGACAGAGGGAAATCTTAAAAAAGCTGATCATAAACAAAGAATAATCAGTGGTAATGTGCTTACCGGCACCAGCGTAAATGAGGAGAGCTATCTGGGCTTTTTCGATTCACAGATTACTGTTATCCCTGAGGGTGATGATTATGAATTACTTGGCTGGGCATCTCCGGGTTTTGATAAATTCAGTGCATCAAAAACGTATCTTTCAAAATTATTTCCAAAGAAGAGTTATGAGATAAATGCCAATATGCACGGAGGAGAGAGGGCATTTGTGCTTACAGGACAGTACGAAAAAGTGGTTCCTATGGATATACTGCCTGTTTTTCTTTTGAAGGCTATCGTCGCAGACGATATAGACAATATGGAACAATTAGGGATTTATGAAGTCATTGAAGAGGATTTTGCGCTTTGTGAATATGTTTGTGCCTCCAAGATAAAAGTTCAGGAGATACTTCGAAAAGGTATTAATACTATGATAAAGGAGCTTGGATAATTTTTGAAAACTTAATTCAATCATTTTTAGTCGAATGGAATTTTTAAAGAAATTTTTTGAAAGAACAGAGCCTTACGTAGAAAAAGGGGCCAGATTTCACTGGCTGCATTCAGTTCACAACGGGTTCTTTACATTTTTATTCGTCCCGAAGACAACATCTGCCTCAGGAACACATATCCACGACTACCTGGACCTTAAAAGAACCATGACTATAGTAGTGCTGGCACTGGTGCCTGCTCTTCTTTTTGGAATTTACAATACCGGGTTTCAGCACTTCAAAGCAATTGGAGAGCTTGAATCTTCAGGCTTTATGCAGTTGTTTTTTTACGGACTTTTAAAAGTGCTGCCCATAATAATAGTTTCATATATTACCGGATTGGGAATTGAGTTTATTTTTGCCCAGATACGTGGACATGAGATCAATGAAGGTTTCCTGGTGTCAGGAATGCTTATTCCTTTAATAATGCCTGTTGAAACTCCCTTGTGGATGATTGCTATTTCAACAGCCTTTGCCGTAATCCTGGGGAAAGAGGTTTTTGGAGGAACAGGTATGAATATCTGGAATCCTTCCCTTCTTGCCCGTGCATTTCTGTTCTTTGCCTATCCCTCTCAAATGTCAGGCAATTCTGTATGGGTTGCCCTGGGAAAAAATGACCAGGCCATTGACAGTTTTACCGGGGCAACTCCCATGGCTGACGCTGCTGCAGGAAATATTAACTTCAGCCCGGCTGATGCATTTTTCGGCTTTATTCCCGGATCTGTCGGGGAGACATCCACCCTTGCAATAATATTGGGTGCAATATTACTTATTGTTACAGGAATTGGAAGCTGGAAAATAATGTTATCGACAGTTGCCGGCGGAGTGGCAATGGGAATAGTCTTAAATATTTTTGCAGGAACCAATATATATATGGCCCTCCCCTTCTGGCAGCACCTGATTATTGGTGGATTTGCTTTCGGTGCCATATTTATGGCAACAGATCCGGTATCAGCCGCCCAGACTGAAAAGGGGAAATGGATATATGGATTCCTTACCGGTATCCTGGCAATCCTGATACGGGTTCTTAATCCGGCTTATCCTGAAGGGATGATGCTTGCCATATTAATAATGAATACTTTCGCACCTACAATCGATTATTATGTGGTTCAGGGACATATAAAACGCAGGATGAAAAAAGTTAAAATTTCAGTATAACAGTAAAATCGGGATCATGGACAGAAACGGTAATATTTATACATTTATCTATGCGGCAATAATGGTAATATTAGTTGCTGCTATCCTGGCTTCGGTTGCCATGGCATTAAAACCCCTGCAAACAAAAAATATTGAAATTGAAAAAAAGCAGGACATCCTGGCTTCGGTAAATATTGAAAGTACGGCAACTGATGCAGCAAATTTATATGAGGAAAAAATCCGGAAACAATATGTGGTCAATTCTAAAGGTGAAATTATTGAAGGGGTTGATGCTTTTAACATCGACCTAAAAAAAGAGAGGGCAAAACCACAAGAAGGACAACTTCTCCCGGTATTTGAATGCGAAACTGAAACCGGCCTCAAATACATCCTGCCGTTAAGGGGTGCCGGATTATGGGGCCCTATATGGGGCTATATTTCAATCGACAGCGACATGAACACAATTTATGGAGCTACATTCGACCATCAGGGAGAGACACCAGGATTAGGTGCTGAGATATCAACAAAATCATTTCAAAATGCTTTTAAAGGGAAAAAGCTGTTTGACCAGTCAGGAGGCCTAATCTCGGTTACCATAAAAAAAAGTGGTCAGTCAGCTCCTGAAGAACATAGCGTTGACGGGATTTCAGGAGGGACTATTACAAGCAAGGGACTGGAAAAAATGCTTCTTGACGATTTAAACAGTTACAGGGAATTTTTAATAAGCAAAAAATCTTGAACAATGAGTGATCCATTATTTTCAAATAAAAATTTAAAATTGCTTACAGAGCCCCTGGGCAAAAGCAATCCGATTACTGTCCAGGTACTGGGTATCTGCTCTGCCCTGGCAGTAACTGCGCAGCTTAAACCTGCGCTGGTTATGACCTTGTCTGTTATAGCAGTACTGGCCCTGTCCAATGTGATCATTTCACTTTTACGTAACACTATTCCCAACAGGATCAGAATAATAGTCCAGCTTGTAATAATTGCTTCCCTTGTTATCCTGGTTGACCAGATATTGAAAGCATTTGTATATGATGTAAGCAAACAACTTTCAGTATTTGTCGGCCTTATCATAACTAATTGTATTATTATGGGCAGGTTGGAGGCTTTTGCCCTTGGCAACCGCCCGTGGCAATCATTCCTTGACGGTGTTGGAAACGCTGCCGGATACGGCTGGATACTCATTGTTGTGGGATTTGTACGTGAACTTTTCGGCTCAGGATCAATCTACGGATACAGGGTCATTCCTGATAGCTGGTACATGACAAACGGCGGCTTTTATGAAAATAACGGCATGATGATACTTCCCCCGATGGCACTTATAACGGTAGGGATAATAATTTGGATACAGCGCAGCAGGAACAGGGAATTAATTGAAAATTAAATGACAACCGGGTATTATGGAGAACTTAATTAATATATTCATAAAATCAATTTTTATTGAGAACATGGTGTTTGCCTATTTCCTGGGCATGTGTTCTTATCTGGCAGTCTCCAAAACTGTAAAAACAGCAACAGGTTTGGGAATAGCAGTAATATTTGTACTGGGGATTACCGTTCCGGTGGATTATCTCCTGGAAAATTACGTATTGAAGGAAGGTGCACTTATCTGGTTAAGTCCTTCGTATGAAAAGGTCGATCTCAGTTTCCTTTCTTTTATAATGTTTATTGCTGTTATTGCATCCATGGTCCAGCTTGTAGAGATGGTAGTTGAAAAATTCGCCCCTGTCCTCTATACCCAGCTGGGAATTTTTCTTCCACTTATAGCAGTAAACTGTGCAATTCTTGGAGGATCTCTTTTTATGCAACAGAAAGCATTTTTAAATATCGGTGAAGCTACAGTCTACGGACTGGGATCGGGGATTGGATGGTTCCTGGCCATAATAGGTATAGCAGCTATCAGGGAAAAGATAAAGTACTCCAATGTACCCGCACCCCTGCGCGGATTAGGCATAACCTTTATAATTACCGGTTTAATGGGGCTGGCTTTCATGGGTTTTATGGGAATAAAATTGTAAAATATAAATATCGTTCCGATGCTTTTGCTCTCTTTACAAACAACTGTTGTACTCACCAGTGTGCTGGTGTTCCTGGGAGTTATCATACTCCTGGTAGCTATTTTACTATATGCAAAGAAAAAACTCACTCCTTCAGGTAGGGTGAATATAGATATTAACGATGGCGAACGTAAAATTGAAACTGATCCGGGGAATACTTTACTGACAACCCTGAGCAATAATAAAATACTGCTCCCTTCAGCCTGCGGAGGCGGCGGCACCTGTGCTATGTGCAGATGCAGGATAATTGAGGGGGGTGGATCAATACTTCCAACAGAAACCAATTTTTTTACCCGCAAGGAACAAAATGACAAATGGCGCCTTGCCTGTCAGGTCAAGGTAAAGGAAGACCTTAAAATTATTATTCCTCAGGAGGTACTGGGGGTTAAAAAGTGGGAATGCGAAGTAGTCTCAAACAGAAATGTCGCTACTTTTATTAAAGAATTTATAGTAAAACTACCTGAAGGAGAAAAGCTTAACTTCAGGTCTGGCGGATATATCCAGATTGATGTACCAAAGATAGAGATAGATTATAACGATATTGAAGTCGAAGAAAAATTTCGTGATGACTGGGATAAATTCAATATGTTCGACCTGAAGATGAAAAATAGCGAACCTACATTCCGTGCATATTCAATGGCTAACCATCCTGCAGAAGGTAATATCATAATGCTTAATATCCGTATAGCCACTCCTCCATGGGATAAAGCTATTAATGGCTTTAAAAAAGTTAACCCGGGCATCTGTTCTTCATATATCTTTTCACGTAAGCCAGGTGACAAAGTCTCTGTTTCAGGACCTTACGGTGATTTTTTTCTGAAAGACAATGATAATGAAATGATGTTTATTGGCGGGGGGGCAGGCATGGCGCCAATGCGGTCACACCTCTTCCATCTCTTCCATACATTAAAGGAGAAAAATAAAAAAATCACCTTCTGGTACGGTGCACGCTCATGGAAAGAGGTTTTCTATTACGACCAGTTCAGGGATATTGAAAAAAACTTTGACAACTTTAAATTTACACTGGCATTGTCAGAACCACTACCCGAAGATAACTGGGATGGCCCCACAGGATTCATACATCAGGTAATATTTGATGAATACCTTAATAAACATGATGAACCCGAAGAGATAGATTACTACCTCTGCGGCCCTCCCCTGATGAACGATGCAGTTCAAAAAATGCTCTATAACCTGGGGGTCCCCGACGAAAATGTGCTATTTGATGATTTTGGAAGTTGACGTGATTATAAAACCTGTTATCATATTTTTCAGTGTAATTTTTTATCTT
>JAAYJR010000009.1 GCA_012522835.1 Bacteroidales bacterium | reverse complement strand
TGTCGACCGGCTTCGTGACGGTGAATCTGATATATTATGGCCGGGACATGTGAAGTGGTTTGCAAAATCATCCGGAACAACAAGTGATAAAAGTAAGTTTATACCTGTTACCAAAGAAGCATTGGAATTATGTCATTTACGTGGCCCGAGAGATGTTTTTGTTATGTACATTAAAAATTACCCCGATACAAAGGTTTTAAAAGGGAAAACACTTACTCTGGGGGGGAGCCACAAGATTAATAATGTAAATAATAACTCTTATTACGGTGATCTGTCGGCAATATTAATTGAGAATGTACCATTCTGGACAGACTTTATAAGAATCCCGGCTAATGATATTGTGTTGATAGAAGAGTTTGAAGAAAAAATGCAGAGGATAATAGACACCTCTCTTGATCAGAATGTTACCTCATTTGCAGGTGTCCCCTCATGGTATCTGGTATTGTTGAAACGGATTCTTGAGCAAACCGGTAAGCAAAATATTCTTGAAATCTGGCCAAACCTGGAGATATTTGCACACGGAGGAGTAAATTTTGATCCATACCGTAATCAGTATAAAAAATTAATTCCTTCGGATAAAATGCATTATATGGAGACTTATAATGCTTCAGAAGGGTTTTTTGGTATTCAGGATGATCCGGCGAGTAATAATATGTTGTTAATGCTTGATTACGGTGTGTTTTACGAATTTATTTCAATGAAAGAGTTTGGTAAGGATAATCCTGAATTATTAACTCTTTCTGAAGTTGAAATAGATGAAAATTATGCGATGGTTATCTCTACTAATGCCGGTTTATGGAGGTATATCATTGGGGATACTATACAATTTAAAAGTAAAAATCCATATAAGTTTATCATTACCGGGCGTACGAAACATTTTATTAATGCCTTTGGAGAAGAGGTTATAATTGACAATGCAGAGAAAGCTTTGAAATCTGCATGTGATAAAACCGGTGCCATTGTGAATGAATATACGGCAGGCCCCGTCTTTATGGAGGATAACCAGACAGGTGCTCATCAGTGGATAATAGAATTTTTTAAAGAACCGGATGACCAGCAAAAGTTTGTTACATATCTGGATGAGTCTCTGAAGTCATTGAATTCCGATTATGAAGCCAAGCGGCACCGGGATATTACTCTTGAAAGACCTCATTTAATATCTGTACCGCAGGGAACTTTTTACCAATGGATGAAAAAGAGGGGGAAAGTCGGTGGACAAAACAAAATACCACGGTTATCGAATGACCGCAAATATCTGGATGAACTACTTGGCTTGTTAAAGGAATAAATGTTATTTTTAACTTTTGAAATATAAGAAAAGCGTCATGCATATAGCTGTTGCCGGGAATATCGGTTCAGGAAAAACTACCCTGACAGAATCTCTTGCGAAACATTACAGGTGGGTGCCACATTATGAAAATGTGGAAGTTAACCCTTACCTTAATGATTTTTATAATGACATGCAAAGGTGGTCATTTAATCTTCAAATATATTTTTTACAAACGAGGTTGCAGCAAATTCTGGATATAAGGAAACTTGCTAAAACAGTAATTCAGGACAGAACATTATATGAAGATGCTGAAATTTTTGCACCTAACCTTCATAGTATGGGGTTAATGAGTACACGCGATTATAATAATTATAAATCCTTGTTCAACCTTATGGTCAGCCTCGTTAAACCTCCCGACCTTATTATCTATTTAAGGGCATCAATATCAACACTTGTAAGCCAGATCCAGAGGAGAGGCAGAGAGTTTGAAAATTCGATCAGGCTCGATTATCTTAACCAGCTTAATGAGCGCTATGAGCAGTGGGTTGCGAATTATGATAAAGGTAAATTATTAGTAATAAATATTGATAATCTGGATTACAGAAAAAATCCCGAAGATTTGAGTTTAGTTATTGATAAAATTGATGCTCAGATCCACGGACTTTTTTAAGTTAATAATTCTATTTTATTTATTAGTTCAGGCCACATAGAACCAGGTATCTTAGCCCCCATCACTTCAACTACTTTCCCGGCTATTAAGGATGCTATTTTTCCGCATTTTTCAAGACTGAAACCTTTTGTAAGACCGTAAATAAATCCTGCTGCATAGTTGTCACCGGCACCGGTTGTATCGATTGCATTTGTTTTTATTGATTCTACTTTGAATAGTTCTCCGGCCTGCATTATCAGGGATCCTTCTTTTCCCATTTTAACAATTGCTGTGTCGCACATCGAAGCAATTTCAGTTACTGCTATTTCCGGTTTCTTTCCGGTGAATGCAAATGCTTCTTCATCATTGGCGAAGACAATATCAACCTTTTCAGCAATCAGTTTTCTCAAAAAAGAGAGGTTCGATGCAACAATATTAAAGCTGGAGAGGTCTATTGCAATGTTAAGCCGTTCTTGCCGGGCAAGATCAATTGCTGTTTTTATGAGTTTTTGATTCTGGACAAGATAACCTTCAATATACAGAAAGGAATATCCACGGAAAGTTGCTCTGTTAAGTTCTTCCGGTTTAAGATCTGCTGCTGCTCCAAGATAGGTGGCCATCGTACGCTCAGAATCCGGACTGACAAGGCCAATTACCCTTCCTGTATCTTTTTCGCTTGACAACAGATGGGGTTTGATATTTTTTCTTTCAAATTCTTCCCGGAAAATTTTACCCAACATATCATTTCCGATCTTGCCAACATATCCGCAATTTACGTTCAGCTCAGAAAGTGCATGAATGGTATTGGCGGCAGAACCACCGGTGGTTATTTCCCGCTTGTTAAAATAGGTAGCGTTATAGATTTTTTTTGAAAGATCTGCTTCTACAAGGGTCATGCTTCCCCTGACCAATCCAAAATTATCCAGCAGTTTGTCATTTTCCAGTACGGTTATAATATCTACAAGTGCGTTGCCAATGCCTATAACTGAGGGCATTGATATATCATTATCTAAGGGATACATATTTTTCAGTAAAGTATATTAAAATGGCACAAAACAGCTAATTGGTTTTACCATATTCTTCTTCCCAGAGATCATAATAACTGACCAGCTGAATGTTTCTTGCTTTAATTATTTCTTTCGTATGGGGTGAACAGAGTAGTTCGGTCATGCTGTTTCTTTCCGGTTCGGCCGATCCGGGATGCACAGCAACAATATATTTACCCGGTGCAAGCTTTTTTAATGAATCAAAAAAAGTTTGCTGCTTTGCCGCATCAAAAGGCTGAGCTGCATAGTAAGCTGTCTGTCCATCAGGTAATTCCTGCTTCGGCCAGCTTTCTGAAACCAGCGACGTCCATTTATAATCATACACAAAACCATTTCTTGCCTGGCCATATATCAACTTTTCATCTTTACAAATTTTCAGGATGAGATCCTGTACCTCCGGTGAGACCGACCTGTGCCAGTCGAGATATACAAAATGGAGGCCTGTAGCCCTGGCTTATCCTATCTGCGCCCGTATCTCTTTTTCAATTTCTTCAATTTTTGGATTGACCTTTTCAATCTGGGCTGAATTTTCATAAAAGAATCCATTCGGGGCTACAATACTGGGAATTAGCTCGGGAGACAGAACAGGGCGCTGGGTTATATCAGCAATTGATAAATGAATACCAACGGCCAGGGAAGGATTCTTTTTGCATAATTTTACTGACTCTTCAAAATAAGCAGAAGTGGGCATTATACTTGCAGATGTTATGATACCTTCTTTATGGGCTTTGATGATACCCATAGTCCTGCCATAAGTTTTTCCCATGTCATCTGCACGCATAAGAAGTTTTATAGATTCCTGCGCAAAAGCCATATTATTAAAGTACAATACAGCAAAGATGACTGCAATCAATTTGTAAGTTCTTTTTAAAGTCATTTTTCCAGTCGGTTTATTAATTATTGTGATAATTGTACAAATTAACAGTACAAAAATACTTATTATTTAATTAAAGTCAGGTCTGATCAATATAAAGAATGATTTTGTAAATTAATTTTTTGGTTTGTGATTAAGAATTTTCCAATAATTCATTTTTAAAGTTGTGCGCAAGTTTTTTTAAATAGTTGTGTCATAAAGACAGTAACAAATTAAAATTTTTAAAAATGAAAAAATTGATTATCTCTTTAATTGTTCTTGGAGGATTTATTATTCTCGGAACATCAAATGTAAACGCCCAGGAACCTGAGAAAAAAGATCAGCCGGTCACTCAAAATGTCCGTCCGGGCTTTACTGATGCTGACAATGACGGCACATGCGATTACTATGACGGAACACAACCCGGACAAGGGAAAGGCCCGGGTAATGGCAAGGGATTAGGTCGTGCCAATGGAAAAGGACTTGGCAAGGGAATGGGACTGAGAAATGGAAGTGGTAACGGAATGAGACGAATGAATGGCACAGGGCCCAATTGTTATCGACGTTGAAATTTTTGAATCTTAAAATGTAATACCCGGAATTATCATATATTCCGGGTATTGTCATTTTAAAAATGAAGTTATTATTAATCTTTCAAAGAGGCTGTCTCAAAAGGACAGTCTCTTTGAAAATATAGCAGATCCACCTTACCTGTCGAGGATAAGTTTTTTCACAAACTCTTTGCCTTCGATATTGAGTTTTACAAAGTACATTCCCGAAACATTGTCTTCCATGCTGAATGTTATCAGCTGTGTCTCGCTGAATACCCTGCGTATGACCTGTTTGCCTGTTACCGTATAAACTGCAACATCAACCTGGCCGCTCACACTTCTGCTCACCTGCAGGTTTACCA
>JAAYJR010000211.1 GCA_012522835.1 Bacteroidales bacterium | reverse complement strand
TCTCTTTGCCTGACAATCTGGTCAGCCCATTCGGGAGATTTGTCATCATGGCAAATATTGCATGCATTTGGGGAACCGAATTTAATAGTTGCTGCAGGCATAGGTGGCCTGAATGAGTGGTCACTACGTAAAAAACGGCCTACAAACTCCCTTGTCGGGGCATGGCAGCTGACACACTCTGACCCTGGGGTTCCGGGTTCATGCATTGTATGTTCTTCCAGGATTTCCTTTTTATCGGTATGGCAGGTTGTACAGGCCTGATTTGGATTATCACTGAAGCGGTTGCGGCCACTGGAGGTATGGCAGGTTACACAATTTATATCACTTGAATTCAGACAGGGGTTCATCATCCATCCCGTATGGGTGTAATTTTCTCCGAGGTCGCGGCCATCAGGATAAAAATCAGGGTCTTCGAGGGTAGTTATATTGAAGTTATCAAAGAACCTGTCCCCCGGTATGTAACTTGCAGTTATGGGAGTGACTTTAGCGTGGCACGGGGCACATGATGCATTTTGCTGTTCAGGTGTAAACCGGCTGGTAATAATAATTTTAAGGTCTTCAGGCACTTCTCCTTCTTCTGCTTCCCGGCATACCCTGACATGCTCTGCACTTGGGCCATGGCAAGTTTCACAATTTATGCCGGCCTCCCGCCAGGTTGTTTTATATGTTTCTGTGGCAAGGTCAAAATTTGAGCTCAGCTGACTTACATGGCAGTTATAACATCCTGTATTGAATGTATACATACGGTCTTTCCAGGGTAGTGGCTCATCGTACTGGTCTTCCAGGAAGTGCCGGACTGCAGACTGCGGATAGTTAAACCAGGTTTTTCCATTCATGTCATATGCAAGAGGAATAGTTTGGAGCCTGCCCTTGTCAAGAGGGACAAGAAAGCAGAAAACATTTCTGCCGCCTAACGACCATGACAATTCATATTTATTTATGAGCTTATCATTTTCCGTTTCAAGCATAACCATTGCCGAATCTTCATAAGTCACCTTATAAAACTTTCCTTCCAGAGCCATTGGTTCACTGGAAGGAAGATTGTATTCTTTTATGAAATCTTTATTCACAGGCTGCATAGCCTTACCATGAAAGGAAGGAGCCCACAGTTCATAAAATCGTTCGTGGCATTCAATACAGCTTGCTGATCCTGAAAAACCATCCGTATCTGATTTTTTCTCCTGTTTAGGGGTGCAGGAGCCTGCCAGTGCAATTAATAAAATTCCTGTAATCAGTCTACGGTGTCTTACTGCCATCATCTGCTTTTTTATCTTACAAATATTAAGATAATTTTTTTTAAACTGATATAATTTGATTCTAAATTAATCCCGGGAATGGTTAAATGAGTAAGTAACAGAAGAGTAAATTTTTTTTACAGTGTTTAAAACAGAAGCCGGGTGGACACGTCTGTAACGGACATACCATAGCGAATGCTAATGATATAAGTTCAGGATGTTAAAGTCAGGTTTGTAAGTTAAAAAAAAGGGTTAACCCTTTCCGGAGATAACCCTTTAATATCTTTTGAAAAAGATTTTGCTACTTTTTAATTAAGTCGACACTGCGTTTAATAAATTTATCGAGGTCAGCGCCTTTTAACATTCCATTGGCTAGCAAGGCCAGGTCAACCAGCTGTTTGGCAAGTTTATTTTGCTTTCCAAAGCCCTTTAATAACTCTCTTTTTGATTCTTCCAGTTTTGCAAGTTCATTGTTCAATTCATTCAGCTTATCTTTTTCGGCCTCTGTTTTCTCTTCCTCCTTCTTAAGATCTTCTTCTTTTTTGATTTTATCGAGATCTCTCTTTTTTGCTAAAATTCCGGCATTGGCTAATTCAAGTTTAGTGCCGAGTTTTTTATTTTTTGAATCAATAATTTTTTTCACAAGTGGGTGTACATGATTTACAACCAGAGTTAAATTGTCAGGCATATCACCATAAAAATTCATTCCTCCCTGTGACTGGCTCATATCTTTCATTCGTCTCATAAACTCACTGCGTGTAACTACCATAGGAACGCCATCCTCTCCAAGGTCCTGAAAATCAATTATGAATGTGTGATTATTATTTTCAGGACAAACTGCCTGGAAGACTGGTGAGAGCTCCTGCTTTTGTTCCCACGACAGCTCCTCTTTTTCTTTATCATCTTTCTTTATAAGATTTTCAACTACATCTGAATCGACGCGTGTAAATTTTCTCTCCGGATTTTTTTGTTCAATGCGGCTTATGAGATGGGTAGTAAGAACATCATCAAGAATCAGAATATCATATCCTTTATTTTTTGCAGCTTCAACAAATGTGTATTGTTCCTCTGCATTTGTAGTATATAAATAGATCAGATTTTTGTCTTTATCTGTCTGCTCCTCTTTGATCAGTTTTTCATACTCTTCAAAAGTGAAATATTTTCCTTCAGTATTTTTGAAGAGAAAGAAATTCAATGCCCTGTCGTAAAATTTTTCATCGGTAAGCATTCCATATTCGATAAATATTTTCAGGTCATCCCATTTTTTCTCAAACTGCTCTCTGTCAGACGAGAAAATCTCTTTCAGTCTGTCTGACACTTTTTTTGAAATATGGCTGCTGATCTTTTTAACATTAGGGTCACCCTGAAGATACGACCGTGAAACGTTAAGCGGAATATCGGGAGAGTCGAGTACCCCATGTAAGAGAGTCAGGAATTCAGGCACAATCCCCTCAACTGAATCAGTTACAAATACCTGGTTACAAAATAGTTGAATTTTATTTTTCTGTACTTCAAAGTTGTTTTTTATTCTTGGGAAATAAAGAATTCCGGTCAGATTAAACGGATAATCAACATTCAGATGGATATTAAACAGAGGCTCCTCAGCCATCGGGTAAAGTTTCCTGTAGAAATTTTTATAATCTTCATCAGTCAGGTCAGCCGGTTTCTTTGTCCATGCAGGCTCGATGTCATTAATTTGCCTGTCTTTATCAGTATCTACATATTTACCATCTTTCCACTCTTTTTCTTTTCCGAAAATAATTGGTACAGGAAGGAACGTACAATATTTTTCGAGGATTCCGGAAATTTTATTTTCATCAATAAACTCTTCCGAATCCTTATTGATATGCATTATGATGTCTGTACCAATAGTCTCTTTATCAATTTCTTCAATTGTAAAATCAGGGTTCCCCTCACAGCTCCATTTTACAGCTTTTGCATCTTCTTTGTATGACTTTGTAACAATTTCGACTTTTTTAGAAACCATAAAGGAGCTGTAAAAACCAAGTCCGAAGTGCCCGATTATGGCATTTGTTTCATTTTTGTATTTTTCAAGGAAATCATTTGCTCCTGATAAAGCGATCTCGTTTATGTACTTTTCAATTTCCTCCTCTGTCATGCCAATGCCGTTGTCGGAAACAGTAATGGTTTTTGCCTTTTTGTCGAGTTTTACCACTATTTTCAGATCAGAAATATCCCCCTTATATTCACTCTTTGCAGCCAGAGTCTTTAATTTCTGTGTAGCATCCACAGCATTTGAGATAATTTCCCTTAAAAAAATGTCGTGGTCTGAATAGAGGAATTTTTTGATGATAGGGAACAGATTTTCACTGGTCACGCCAATTTTTCCTGTTTGCATATTTTTCGGTTTTTAATGATACTTATTATAATTCTCCGCATATTATTCAAACCCTGTGCCAACAAGTTTTTATGACGAATTGTCACAAACAGTTCTGCAGCCTGTCGTTTAAATTTTAACAGATTCATGTCTGTCGTGGTTAGCTGCTACTGAAAAAATTTTATGAATTATATCTGATTATTTTATAACTTTCCGGTCATGAACAGCCTGGAACAATATTTTGAAAAATTCAGAAAAAACATTGTTGGTATTGACCAGGAATTTGAATCGCCCTACGGGATTAAGAAGATTGTCTATGGTGACTGGATTGCCAGCGGCAGGTTATATAAACCTGTTGAAGACAAGATTACTCATCTGTTCGGGCCCTATGTGGGCAATACTCATTCTGAAACAAGTGAGACAGGATTATTAATGACTTATGCTTACAGGCGTTCGCATGAGATCATTAAAAAGCATGTTAATGCCGGGCCGGATGATGTTATTATTACTGCAGGATTTGGTATGACAGCGGTAATAAATAAATTTCAGCGAATTCTGGGATTAAAATATTGCGGACATGTTTTACATCAGGAATGTCTTGAGAAGCGCAACAAGCCGGTTGTTTTTATAACGCACATGGAACATCATTCCAACCATACCTCATGGTATGAAACAAATGCCGACGTAATAATAATTGAACCTGGTGAAGGACTGACAGTTGATCCCGGAAATCTCAGGATTGCATTAGAAAAATTCAGGGACCGTCAATTTAAGATCGGTTCATTTACAGCATGTTCGAATGTTACCGGGGTCAGGACACCATACAAAATGCTGGCAAGGATAATGCATGAATATGGAGGAGTTTGTTTTATCGATTTTGCCGCTTCTGCACCCTATGATGAAATAGACATGCACCCGGCAGATCCAATGGAAAAGCTGGATGCAGTGATGTTTTCCCCTCACAAATTTTTAGGAGGACCCGGTTCGCCGGGAGTTCTTATTTTTGATGCATCAATGTATAAAAATGAAGTTCCTGATAATCCCGGCGGCGGTACGGTCGACTGGACTAATCCGTGGGGAAGTTATAAATATGTAGATGATATAGAAGCCCGAGAAGACGGGGGAACACCGGGATTTCTTCAGTCTGTCAGGGCAGCATTGGCAATTGAGCTTAAAGAGCAGATGGGCATCAGAGAGATACACAGGCGGGAAGATGAGCTGCTGGAGATAGTTTTTAATGGTTTATATAAAATACCGGGATTGAAGATTATGGCAGATAATGTCCGTGACCGTCTGGGTATTATCTCTTTTTATATCGAAGGTATACATTATAACCTGGTTGTTCAGTTACTGAATGACCTTTATGGTATACAGACCCGTGGAGGATGCGTCTGTGCCGGCACATACGGGCACTTTCTTCTTGAGGTGACATATGAGAAATCATTAGAGATCACTGATATGATCAGTCATGGCGACCTGTCGGAAAAACCCGGATGGATCCGGTGGTCACTGCACCCCACGACAACAAATGAAGAGGTGCAGCTGATGATCACTGCCCTGGAGGATATAGTAAAGAATATTGGTACCTATCAGAAGGATTATATATATGATAACCGGAAGAATATTTTTTGGCACAAAAAGGAGATAAACCGGGAATCAAAAATAACAGAGTGGTTCTCATTAAAATAGCATTGCGGACCTTTTATAAAAGCCTCAGGGACAAGCTTGAACAAGTTAATAATAATGCTTCTGTCCGACAGGTTTTATCAACTAAGTATTTTAAGTCTGAGCCATGCTGCTGGATTGTATGAGCCGGGGTATAATTCAGTACCTAATATTTTGAAAAAAGAGGAGGAGAGTTTTAATTTCAGATACAGAATTATGGTTGCAAAAATATTGGAAAGATTTTGACTATATAAAAACAATTAATACATTTGCATCCACAAAATTCAGGCTGTTTACCGGTACTGTAATTATACAGTAACTATTATTCAAAGGTGAAAATGGTGAGGTGGGTGAGTGGCTGAAACCACCGGTTTGCTAAACCGACGTACGGATAAAACTGTACCGCGGGTTCGAATCCCGCCCTCACCGCTTTCTTTATTAAAAAAGTCATTTCCCTTTTTTTCTGCCTCTTCGCTTTTTCAGTTTATAAACCCCTTTTCTGTATTTATTGGTCTTTGGATTTGTAACCCTCTCAAACTCGCTGTTTTTACTATTAATATCGTAAAGAAGGATTCCGTTGATTCTCTGTTTAAGAACCTCGAAGGTAGGGTCATTTTCATCCGGGAAAAGAGTTCTGCTATTGTTCAGTATGTGACTTGCAATATATTTGACATGCAATCCGTCAGTTTTAGTTTTTTTATCTGATAAAATTTCCCTTATTGAATCTCTGAGCTCCATGATAACTGAATTACTTTTTTGATAAAGGTAAAAATATAATTTATATTGTAAAATTGGTATATCACATATCAACCAGGACAAATTTTTAGTGTTTTTAAATAGTTTTTATGTTATAAGATCAATTCGTAATGCAGCTATTAAATTGCAGGATTATTTTTAGAGTTTTTTTATTATAATTGTATTCATACAGTATCATTAAAAAAATGTTGAAAAAATCATTCTCAGAGGAGTTATTATCACTACTGTTATTTTTCAGGGATTTATTGTTAATGCACAGGAAAAAGAGAAGCACTATCTATACTTCAAAAGTACTGATGAACTCCGGGAATTTTTCAGTTATAAAGGAGATGGGGCCATTATAGTATGTGGCCACCGGGGCGGAAGAGAAAGGAATTTTCCGGAAAACAGCATTGAGGTGATGGAAGATGTGTTGAGCCAAATGCCTGATTTAGCAGAATCGGATTTGCCACTGGAAATATGGACAGCTATTAAAAGATTAAACTATGGAAAAGAGCAAAAATGTTTTTTTTGAAAAAGCTGGTATTCCCCGGCAGCTGGCATGGGGTTACCTGGGAATATTAATTTTTATGATGGGCGACGGCATGGAGCAGGGCTGGCTGAGCCCTTATCTCATTGAGAGGGGACTTACAATGCAGCAATCTGCCGCATTATTCTCGATGTACGGAATAGTGATAGCCATATCATCCTGGTTGTCAGGCGTGCTGGCTGAAGGAATGGGGGTAAAAAAAACTATGTTGGCAGGATTGCTCCTTTATCTGGCAGGGACATTGGGATTTGTAGGTTATGCACTACCCGGCCTTGACATGGGCGCCATGCTGGTTACCTATGCCTTGCGGGGTTTTGGATATCCGTTATTTGCTTATTCATTCCTTGTCTGGATTGCATATGCAAGCCCTAAAAAGTCACTTGGAAGGGCAGTAGGATGGTTTTGGTTTGTTTTTAC
>JAAYJR010000134.1 GCA_012522835.1 Bacteroidales bacterium | reverse complement strand
ATGCCTCCCCTCCACAACCGGCCAATATTCCGGAGATGAGAAGACCACACAACACAATTTACTTTCGTCAAAAACCTCAAATTTTACTATTTAAAAATGTGTATAAATCTTCTTCCGGCTTTAGGCTGAGCTTCTTTCGGAGTCGCGACCGGCTGATGTAGGAGCTGGAAGGCTGAATATTAAGTATGTCGGCAATTTCTTTGGAGTTGAGGCCGATTTTCAGATAGGCACACCATCTTAAATCGTTGTTGGATAATCCCGGGAAGTTTTCTTTCAGTTTTCTAAAAAAATCCTGGTGCAGCTCGTCCATCTGAATTTCAAAGGTATTGTCTTCAACACTTAGGTAGGAGTCGAGCTTACGGGACATCTCAGCAAGTTTAAGTTTTGAAATTGAAGGATTATTTTGAGCCTTTTCACAACTCTCCTTTAAGGTTAAGATCAGCCGGTTCTTTTCCTCATTATCTCTGGCTTTTTTGGCTAATTCTATAGTTTTGCTTTTCAACTGCTGTTTGAGTTGATGATACTCTGCCTGTAACCTTTCTTGTTCCAATTGTATAATTTCCTGTTTGTGTTTTTCGGCCTGTTCGTGCAAAGCTTTTTGTTCTTTGAGCAACATTTTATGCCTTTGTTCTTTCAGGGCTTTCTTATGTCTTGCACGTATAAGGTAAATTGTTGATAAAATTAGCAGCACATAAAAAAGATAAGCGTACCAGGTGCGATACCAGGGTGGGGTGATATTCAGAAAAAATGGCTGTTCGCCGATCGTTTTTCCCTGAACAGATGCACGAACCCGGATTTCGTGTTCGCCAGGTGGCAGGTTTACAAAATCGAATGTATTCTCAGGGATCCAGTCACTCCACTCTGTTTCATAATTCAATTTGTATTGATACAGAACATTTTTTTGGTTTGGAACAATACATTCAATCCGTAAATTGTTGAAATGGAATGAAACTTTTGCGTCAGGATAAATCAACCGCATCTCCTGATTTTTAAAAGCTTCAATTTTCCTGAGAGTCAAGATGTATTTTTTTTGTTCAACAACATCGTTATATCTGAGATATTTGAGTGCAAAACCATTAAATACAGGGTAAAACTCGTAGTCGGAATTCAAAAAAACAGATTTGTGGATACCTGGCAAAAGACCTTCCAATTGGGGAGCGATCTTCAATTGCGGAACCTTTCTGAATTCCTTATCTGAATCATTATAAGCATATTGAAATTTATCGGTCATAACCTGTACTCTATTGTCATGTTTTAGTAGAAAAGCATCGTGTCCTTCAAAATTTTCTTCCGGGAAAATTAGTCTCTCTTCCGGGTTTAATTCATTGTTTAAAACTGCTCTTATTATACCATAGTTGGGAATATTCACCCAAAGGATGTTATCTTTTTCAAGAATGAGTTGATTGCAAGAACCCAAAATGAGTTCCATTTTTTTCATAAAAGTCCATCTGTTGCCTTCTTTCTGAAAAATGGAAATACCGTTGTAGTTGCCGGTAAGTAAGTAATTTTTATATGGGAGAATTGCCCAAACCCCTTCCTGTCCTCCCAGTTTTTCCACCCTGTTTTCATTCACGACAAATAATCCCTTGTCATGACCCATAAACACTTTATTGTCAATGTTTTCCAATGTCCATACCTGACCTTCGGTTTCAGGAATCATCTGAGCTCTGAAAAATTCCAGATTGTTATTTAATTCTGCCCATTTTGATTGGTAAAGTCCCTGGTTTGTTCCCAGATAAAATTCGTCATCTTTCAGCAAAGCGGTGTAGCCTGTACCAAAATCGCCTCTGTAATCAAAAAAATAAGTGAAATTATTTTCCAGGTCGAGCGAAGAGATACCATAATCCATCCCAAGCCATAGTTTTCCGTCCTGACTATAATGTAATGACAATACGGTATTGCTGGGTAACCCTTTGTGCTTGTTGACGTGATGTAGAATTTTGCCTTCTGAATCAGCAATATACAGTCCTTTCAGAACCGTACCAAACGCTACATGAGTTTTTCCAATCTGCTCAAAACTGAACACTTTGGCAATTTTAAGGTTTTCGGACAGCGCATTTTCCAACCTGCTTAACTTGCCTGAAACAAATTGATACAATCCGCTGTCACGTGTGACGATGATAAGTCCATTTGCATTCTCATAAATCCCGATAATCTCCAATTTTGTGTTTCCCGGATATTCAAACACTTTCCTAAGAGAAAAATCATTAAAAACAAATAAGCCCTGTTTTTCGTCGGCAAAGTATACGGAATCGTTTAACCAGAAATTGCCAGTGAATTTTGCAGGAGCGGCTATTTTGACCAATTGCTGGTTTTTGTATAAATAGATATTTTGGGAAGAAACAAATAAAATATCCTCATTTAGTTGATGAACATCCCAGAATTCTTCGCTAACCTCCTGTAAATCCTTATGAAACGGATACAACGAACTGTAATCGAAACCCTGGAACTTGTTTTTTTTCCAAACTCCAAAATCAAGATCAGAACCGGTGTAAATGAGTGAATCATAAACAACTTGCACCGATCGGGTAAATCCCTTACTCCCTGTAAAACTGCTCCAGGTTTTTCCGTCGTATTCCAGCAAACCTTTGTCGGCAGCCATATAAACTATGCCATTAGGTGCAGTTTTTATATCCCAGATCTTACCTTTGTTTTGATATTGAATTGGTGTAAAATTCTTGATTAACGGCACACCTTTTTCAGGAATTATTTGAGCAAATGTTATCAATGTACTGCTCAAAAAAAGGATAAGGTATGCTGTTATTTTTTTCAATTCATTCGATTAAATGAATAAAATACCATGCAATATAAACAAAAAAGCCGTCATTTCAATGACGCTTTTTTGAAGTTACCCCTTTATATTTTCTATTGTTATTAAAACATGTATTTAGCCGATTAATTAATGTACCCCTCTGCAATTCTCTTTTAAATAAACGTTTAATCTGTCAACTTCATGGGCATCTTTGGGAATTTCATCATATTCAAGACCGGGATATGATAGTACTTCTTTCCATTTTTGAATTGTAGCACTAAAAAACTGAGATGCAGTTGAATCAGCTTCATAAACTATTATTTCATATCGTTCCCCTTTATCACCACCAAATCTGGTGATAACCTGCCATTCGCCGTTTCTTTTATACGATGTATTTGTATGGTCAGATTGAGGATAGTATCTATTGTCCTCAGGTTTTAACAGAACCCATATATCTTTATCGTGAGATTCCGGATAAACGCCGGATGTCAAAATCCTGCATTCGACAGAATCATTTTCAACCGGGTATAGAACCTGAACGCTTTTTACAGGATACTCAATTTGTTTTTTGGTTCCTGATACCGGCCGTTCAATTTGACCTGGCAAGTTCACACCCCCATAGGCGTAAGCACCATAAAATATTAACAGAACACCCAGTACTCCTATCGGAATTTTTATTCTAATATCCACTAAATTCAAAGAGGAGCCATTAATTTTTATACTGTCAACAACTGCAATAAGAATGAGTATTGCACCAATAATTATAATTAGTATTTCTGAAGACATTTTATTAAAATTTTAAATGAATAATTACTATTTATTGTACAGACATCAGATAATCAGACATAATATTTTATTTTCGAATTAAGTTTTTGATTGCCAATTTTGGTGTTCTGTCGATGTAAAATAATCCCCAGTGTTTCTCTGGTTCAAGAGGTTCAGGCGAGCCTTTCCACGATTCATCGAAAGCTTCGAAGAAAAAGGTGAGTATGTTTTCTTTCTGTACCCATTCCATCAGCATCTCGTAATAAATTTTCTGATATTCTTCATTTACATTTTCGGGATTAATTCCCCGTCCGTTAGAGTTGGTTGCCCACCCTGCTTCGGTTATTGCGACTGGTTTACCCGGGTATTTACGGGCAACTGAGTAGTAGTTTTCCTTCGAATAATCCAGAGCTTCGTCAATATGTTTGTATTCCCAAACCGGATAGGTATGTATGGATATGAAATCCACTTCATCGGCAAGTTTCTCCAATTTATATAGCCATGGCACATAATTTTCGCATAAAGTAACAGGTTGAACTACATTTCTTTTCACCTGTTTAACATATTCAAGTACCTTTCTTTCAGATACATAATGGTCAGTCCATTCTACGCAGACCTCGTTACCCACTGAAAGGGAAAAGATGACATCGGGGTATTGGCCGGCCAGTTCTGTTAATCTTAAAATCTTATTTCTGTTGTTAACGCAATTATGAAACAACACCTCTTCAGGATAGGTACCTCCACCCCAGGGGCAATTGAAATTGTTCATTTCGGCATTGATGAAGGCACCTTGCATGACCTTAAAATTCATTTTTTCATTGCGGATGACTTTTAGAACAGTTTCAGCGTGTTGGTCGCAGTCGTAAAGCCTAAGGTATTTCCAGTGATTTTGCAACAAATGCAAGTCTTCCTTAACTTCCTCATAGGTTGGAAAAATTCCACCTGGGTGCTGACCATTCCTGAAGCCTGAATAGCATAAAGCTTTTCCCGGAGTAATATTTAACGTTTTGAATGTATCCATTTTAGAATTTCAGCTTTTCATTTTTGTCCCAGATTCCCCAGTAGGCACCAACTTCACCCTCTGCCCCAACCTTCCACGATTCATCGAACGAGGAAAAGTAGAAAACCTCAATATTTTCGTCTATCGCCCAAAGCTGAGTGTTAACGAAATATTTCAGTGCATTTATGTGAGAGGGAACTGCATTTCCCAATTTTTCACCTTTACTGGGCCATCCTGTTTCAGTTATAATTACTCTTTTCCCCTTTCCTGCCGCAACAGCCTGCTGATACATTTGTTGCATGTGCTGTAAGGAATATTTATAATCAGTACCTTCCCAGAACGGATAACAATTGCACAATACCACGTCGCAAAGCTCTGTTATTTCGGGGTGCTGCACAAATTCGTAGTAGGCGTCAACGTAGCCAACCGGAATATCCGGAATTTCATTTTTTACATGTCTGATAACATCCAGAAGTTCATCTTTCGGCAAATCGTTACGGTAGAGTACTTCGTTGCCAACAGCCGCGATATCAACAAATCCGTTATTTGCCAGTTGAATCAGGTTTTCAATTTCCTGCTGGTTTTTATCCTCATCAGTTCCCAGCCAAGCACCAACAAGGGTTTTAATACCCAATTCTTTGGCAATTTCTGGAATCAGTTCATTCCCTTCGATACACGAAAATGAGCGTATCCATAGTGTGTAGGGTTTTAACAGTTGCATGCGGTGTCTGATTTGCCCTTCCGAAATAATATCTCCGGGATTTTGTCCATCCTCATAAAGGCTAAAACAAAAACCGTGAACGCCTCCATAGAGAATTTCCAGAAAAAGGTTTCTGATATCTTCTTCTGATTTTTTTTCAAGGGGCTGTACTTTCCCATGTTGTTTTGACTCCCTGAAGTTTAAAAATTGATCGGGTCTGAATGACATATCTTCGGTTATTAATAATT
>JAAYJR010000596.1 GCA_012522835.1 Bacteroidales bacterium | reverse complement strand
GTATACCGTCAATCAGCTCGGTGAAAAGTCATAAGCCGGATATGTACAGGGCTGCAGAGTACTGGAAAGACCTATTGTTAAGTTCAGGGGCAGACAAAGCAGAGATTTATGAAACAGACGGCAATCCGGTTACTTACGCTGAAAAAATAATTGACCCTTCATTGCCAACTGTTCTGGTATATTCTCACCTTGACGTTATGCCGGCCGACCCGGTCGAAAAGTGGAACTCCAACCCTTTTGAACCGGTAATCCGTGACGGGAAGATATGGGGACGTGGAGCAGATGATGATAAAGGGCAGGGAATGATACATGCAAAAGCATTTGAACTGATGGTAAAAACCAATACTCTTCCCTGCAACGTAAAGTTCATGACTGAAGGAGAGGAGGAGGTCGGTTCACCGAGTCTCGGGCAATGGTGCAAAGAACATAGAGAGATGCTTAAAGCAGATATCATTTTAGTGTCAGACACATCTCTTCTTTCTGAGAAAATCCCTTCAATTACTGTCGGACTGAGAGGCCTTGCTTACTGGCAGGTTGAAGTCACAGGCCCTGATCATGACCTTCACTCAGGAATTTTCGGAGGTGCAGTGGCAAATCCCGTTAACGTGCTCTGCTCAATGATTGCCCGGATGACAGATAAACAGGGAAAAATTACAATTCCGGGTTTTTATGATGATGTGCTTGAGGTTTCACCTGAAGAACGTAAGCATCTAGGACTTGCACCATTTGATGAAAAAGAGTATATGAAAGCAATCGGTGTCAATGAGCTTACCGGGGAAGCCGGCTATACAACCCTCGAAAGGACAGGCATAAGGCCTTCATTTGATGTTTGCGGGATTTGGGGAGGATACACAGGAGAAGGGTCTAAAACAGTCCTTCCATCAAAAGCTTATGCAAAAATTTCAACCAGGCTGGTTCCAAACCAGGACCATAAAAAGATCAGTAAATTATTTACAGAACATTTCCTGAAGACAGCCCCGAAATCTGTCAAGGTAAATATAACCCCTATGCATGGCGGACAGGGTTATGTATGCCCGATAGATATCCCTGCCTATAAAGCAGCAGAAAAAGCATATGCTGAGGTATACGGGACCAGGCCGGTCCCAATAAGAACCGGGGGAAGTATTCCGATCATACCTGCTTTTGAAGAGATACTTGGCATTAAGTCAATTCTGATGGGTTTTGGACTCGAATCTGACGCAATCCACTCACCCAATGAAAATTTCCCTGTTGATCAATTCATAAAAGGTATCAAAACAGTTCCATTGTTTTACAAATATTTTACAGAAAGCTATAAGTAAACAAACTTATGACCCAAAAGAAAAATCAGCTGATTTCAGTAGCAGGATTCCTCCTTGCCGTAATAATTTTGTTTTCATGTAACCTGAAAGGAAATAAACAGGCTAACGAATCTCTGAATGACTCCCTGACAGTTGCTGAGCCTGTTTTAAAATACGGCTTACCAGTCGACTCATTTATAATTAAAGATGGCAAAATAGAACCCAACCAGCATCTAAGCAGTATATTGAGTAATTTTGGTGTGGGTTTTGGGACAATTGACAAGATTGCAAAAAGCTGTAAACATGTATTTGATGTTCGTAAAATAAGAAGCGGACATAATTATTCTGTCTTTCACAAGCAGGATTCAACAGAAACTCCCCATTATTTTGTATATGAAAATTCAACCACCGACTATTATGTTTTTGAACTGTTTGATTCCCTGAGAGTATATCGCGGGGAAAAAGAGGTGCAAGTCCGTCAGGTAAGGGCGTGCGGAGAGATCGAGACCTCTTTATGGAATACTATGATCGATAATAACCTGGATCCGATGCTTGCAATTAAGCTAAGTGATATTTTCGCCTGGACAATAGATTTTTTTGCAATACAAAGGGGAGATCGTTTCAGGGTAATTTACGATGAGCTCTATGTTGATTCATCACTTGTAGGCATAGGTGACATATATGCAGTTCAGTTTGATCATTTCGGAGATGCTAATTATGCATTCCGTTTTTTTCAGGATGAGCGGTTTGATTATTTTGATGAAACAGGAGTGAGCCTGAGAAAAGCTTTTCTGAAGGCACCACTGGATTTTTACAGGATCAGTTCCAGGTTTTCATACAGCAGACTGCATCCTGTATTAAGGATAAGAAGGCCTCATTTAGGTGTGGATTATGCTGCACCCAAGGGTACCCCGGTAATGAGCATCGGAGATGGCATTGTTACTGAACGTGCCTATCAGAAAGGCGGAGGAGGTAATTTTGTAAAGATAAAGCATAATTCTGTTTACACTACTCTCTATATGCATCTGTCAGGATTTGGAAAGGGGATAACACCGGGGACACGTGTAAAACAGAAACAGGTAATCGGTTATGTTGGTTCTACAGGACTATCAACAGGGCCTCATCTGGATTTCAGGGTTTTCAAAAATGGCAAACCAATTGATCCGCTTACTGTGGAAGCTCCTCCTGTTGAACCTGTAAAACAGGAAAATCTTCCTTTCTACAACACCCTGAAAGATTCCTTATTAACTGAACTGCATAAAATTAGCTGGTACGAAATGCTTGCTGTCACTGAGTAATATAATCCGGATTGGGAATGGGAAGCTTACCCCCTGATTCTGCCAGCCTGCTCTCCAGTATTTTTTTCATTTCTCCGGCCTTTTCAGTATAAATATCTGACAGATCGTGCTTCTCCCCCGGATCATCAGCAAGGTTAAAAAGTTCTGAGCGGTCGTCCTCATAAAAGTAAACCATCTTCCAGTCACCTTTTCTGAGTGCAGACCCGGGTTTCCATGCACTGCCATGGTAATGAGGAAAATGCCAAAAAAGTTCATCCCTGTTCACTGTTCCTTCCCCTTTTAAAAGTGGCAGTAAATTCTGACCGTCGTTTGGATTGTGATCAATTCCTGCAATACTTAAAATTGTAGTAAAATAATCCATGCTTACAACAGGTTCTGCGGCCAGCCTCCCGGGACCGACAATGCCCGGTCCGGATATGATAAGCGGTACACGGATGCCACCCTCATAGCACCATCCTTTGCCAGCCCGCAGATGTCCGTTACTGGTAGGGGCATTCTGCCTGTACAATGTGGAAAGGCCACCATTGTCACTCGTAAAAATTATCCATGTATTTTTGCTTAATCCTGTCTCCTCCAGCTTATCTGCAATCCTGCCAACATTCTCATCCATTGCAGCAACCATTGAGGCATATTCTGCATTTTCCTGCAATAGTTTAGTCCAGCCATCACCCTCCTTTCTGTGAGGAACTTCTTCAACAGTCAGATCACGACGTTTGAGGTTATATTTTTCAATATGTTTCTTCGCAGCTTCAATTGGTGTATGGACAGTATAAAATGCAAGACAGAGCAAAAATGGATCATCACTGCTCTGATCAATAAATTTTATACTCTCATCTGTAAGACGGTCTGTCAGGTACTCCCCTTCCGGCCCATCCGTAAGTTTTGGATTTTTATATGGAGAATAATATCCTCCGGGAGGGCTTCCTCTGTGATGGCCTCCTAAATTTACATCAAAACCCTGGTCCTCCGGGAAAAAACCTTCATCCCCGAGATGCCATTTCCCGACAAAATATGTTTTATACCCTTTCTCCTTCAATTTCTCAGCTATTGTCAACTCTTCAAGTGCCAGTTCATGCCTGTCCTGTGGCCCCAGTAACAATCTGTCCTTCCGGTCATTGCCTGGTATCCAGTCAGTTATATTTACTCTGTTGGGATGCTTGCCAGTCATTATTGCCGCGCGGGTTGGACTGCAAACCGGATTTGCAGAGTATGCCTGTGAAAACCTGATCCCGCGTTGGGCGAGCCTGTCAATATTGGGAGTTTCATAAAATGATTCTGAATTATTACATTTTACATCAGCCCAGCCAAGGTCATCAACAAGAATGAATACAAAATTTGGAGGATCATCTTTACATGAAAACAAAATAACACCGGTAAACAGAATTAGAACAAGGTTTTTTTTAATCATGGTTTATACTTTTAATTAATTGGATCTTTTCGTTCAAAAGCCTGATCCTGATTTTATAAGGTCTGCTATCTCTGCCGGTTCCCGGGCAACAGGGACTCCTGCCTCAATGAAAGCTTTTATCTTCTCTTCTGCTGTCCCTGTCCCGCTGGAAATTATAGCTCCCGCATGTCCCATCCGTTTACCCTGAGGAGCTGTTTGTCCTGCGATAAATGCAACAACAGGCTTTGTTATACCAGCACTGATAAATTGCGCTGCCTGCTCTTCTGCGTCACCGCCAATTTCACCAATCAAAACAATTGACTCCGTTTCAGGGTCATTTTCAAACATTTCAAGTAATTCGGTAAAATATAATCCGGACACAGGATCTCCTCCGACACCAATACAAGTTGACTGTCCCAGTCCCGATTCAGAAAGCAGATAAACTACCTCATATGTAAGAGTACCTGACCTGGAGATAACCCCTGTACTCCCCTTTTTAAATATATTGCCGGGCATTATTCCTGCAAGACACTCATCAGGAGTAATCAGTCCCGGACAATTTGCCCCAATTAACATAGTGCCGTTTCTTTTGATTAAATCAGTGACCTTCATCATGTCATGCACAGGAATGCCCTCAGTAATGCAAACCACCAGTTCCACTCCGGCATAACTTGCCTCCAGGATAGCATCTCCGGCAAAAGGGGCAGGGACAAAAATTACAGAAGTGTCGGCCCCTGTAAGTTCAACTGCATCTCTGACAGTATTAAAAACCGCCACTCCTTCAACTGATAATCCAGCCTTTCCGGGTGATACGCCACCGGTAATATTGGTTCCGTACGCTTTCATTTTAGCAGTATGGAAGGCACCGTCGCGGCCAGTGATTCCCTGCACTATAACTTTACTGTTTTTATTAATCAGAATACCCATTTTTTAACTTTATATCCTCAAGATTTTGTTTTGCTCAGTTCAATTGCCTTTTTTGCGGCCTCCCTCATTGATGTAACCGGCTGAAGTCCATAATCTCGAATAATCTGTAACCCCTCAGCAGCGTTAGTCCCTGATAGCCGGACAACCACAGGTATCGCTAACTGTATTTTTTTCAATGCGGCAATCAATCCCAATGCCACATCGTCACACCTGGTAATACCCCCGAAAATATTTATCAGTACTGTCTTTACATTCTTATCACGGATCAGAAGATCCATTGCGTCAATAACTTTTTGGGGATTGGACGAACCACCTATATCCAAAAAATTTGCCGGTTCACCTCCATACAGCTTAATCATGTCCATTGTTGCCATTGCAAGGCCCGCACCATTCACTATACAGCCTATAGTACCGTTTAATTTAATATATGATAACCCTTTCCCTTCAGCTTCTATCTCCAAAGCTTCTGTATCAGTGGTTTCACGCATTGCCAGAATGCCTGGCTGCCGGTATAGTGCATTATCATCAAAATTCATTTTCCCGTCGACAGCAACTATTTTTTTACCCGAAGTGAGTACCAAAGGATTTATCTCTGTCAGAGTTGAATCCGTATCCCGGAACAGGCGGTAAAGAGCTGACAAAATTCCTGAGGCCTGTCGCAACAAGTCCGGTTCACTGAAAAGCTTCAATGCTGCACTCCTTGCCTGCCAGTCCATTAACCCGACTACAGGGTCAACAGCAGTCCGGAAGATCTTTGAAGGAGACAGAGCAGCAACCTCTTCAATATCGACACCCCCTTCAGTACTTACCATCAGGATTACCGACCTTGTGTTACGGTCATTGACCATTCCCACATAATACTCTTTTTCAATAGTGACAGCTTCTGTAATTAAAATCTTTTCCACCACAAAATCTTTAATTTTCATTCCCAGAATTTGTCCGGCTGCTTCAACAGTTGCCTCCTTGCCGGTCACAACTTTAACACCCCCGGCCTTACCTCTTCCTCCGGAATACACCTGAGCTTTAACAACTCTGGATTTACCATCATCAGGAATTTTTGCTTCAACCTCCCCTGCAGAACTACACAAAATCCCTTCAGTAACCGGAATGCCGTATTTTTTAAAAAGCCCTGTTGCCTGATATTCAAAAATCTTCACGTGTCAAAAATTTTATGGTTATGCAGACTATTCAAAATATTGAAAACCAATCTGCTTTTTATAAGTCAGATAAAATATTTCTTAAAAATATCAAACATTTATTAATATTAATATTAGCCGGTCGCTTTTTTAAAACATTAACACTCATTACATCAACTATCCGGTCATGTATTTAATCTTAATCCTTTTGCCATTGATGCTTTTATTCGTTGGTAGCTTATTAATTTGATGTATTTTTGTAAAACAATTGCATACTTATGGAAGACTTGATCCGAAAAGTAATTGAACAGGAGGCAGAAGCCATTAGAAATATCCCTGTCTCCGTTGATTTTCAAAAAGCAACCGAGTTGATTTATGACAGGGTCCATCTTAACAAAGGTAAACTGGTGGCAAGCGGAATGGGGAAAGCCGGCCAGATAGCCCTTAACATAGCCACAACATTCAGCTCAACCGGAACACCCGCAGTATTTCTGCATCCCAGCGATTCGCAGCATGGAGACCTGGGTGTGATACAGGAAAATGACATTCTGCTGTTGATATCCAATTCCGGAAAAACAAGAGAGATACTTGAGTTGGTTGATCTGGCAAAAAACCTCTATCATGGCTTGCCACTGATCGTGATTTCCGGTAACCCTGAAAGTATACTCTCCAAAAATGCCGATGTATTTATCTTCACTGGCAATCCCGGTGAAGTTTGTCCGCTGGGACTTACACCAACCACATCCACAACTGTAATGACGGTAATAGGTGATGCGTTGGTAGTTGCTATGATGATAAAAATAGAATTCACCTGTAAAGACTATTCTAAAAGGCACCACGGAGGATACCTCGGTGATAAATCCAGACAACAGGCAGGAAAAATTTTTGAATGACAAAAGCATGAGAATTACAAGAGAGAACACGGCAGGGCTTATAATTGATATCCAGGAGAGACTATTTCCTGTAATGTGGAAAAAAACAAATCTTCTCAAAAATTGCAACATACTTCTCCGGGGATTAACTGCCCTGCACATACCACTTGTCCTTACCCAGCAATATACTAAAGGATTAGGTGATACAATCCCGGAAATACAATCAGCTTTGTCAGGATTGCATTATATCGAAAAACGGGAATTCAGTTGTTGCGATGAACCCGGGGTAATTGAAAAACTAGAGGAAATAAATGCAAAGAATATCATTATTTGCGGCATCGAATCCCATGTTTGCGTTCAGCAAACAGCAATCGATTTGAAAAATGCCGGCCTCAATCCGGTTATTATCATGGATTGTGTTTCTTCCAGAAAGCCGGATAGCATAGAGATGGCGAAGGAGCGATTTCGGTTTGAAAAAATTATGATGGCCTCAGCGGAAGCAATACTCTTTGAACTCACAAGGTCTTCTGCATCACCTGAATTTAAAACAATATCAAAACTTGTGAAATAACCGGTTATCTGTTTGCAGTTTGTTAACAAAGAATTGGTTGAATAACATATATAAACTGAAAAAACATTTAATTTAGAAAATGAATTTTAATAAAATAAAACCACTTGCCAATGAGCGGATTTTTTGGATGTATTGAGAAAACAGACTGCGTTTCAAATGTATTTTACGGGACAGACTACCATTCACATCTGGGTACAAAAAGAGCAGGATTAGCATATTTCAATTCTAAAACCGGATTTCAACGTGCCATTCACAGTCTTGAAGACGGATACTTCAGGACCAAATTCGAAAACGACCTGGTTAACTTCAGTGGCAACAGCGGTATTGGAGTAATAAGTGATACCGAGGCACAACCTATAGTTGCCAATTCCCACCTGGGAAAATTTGCAATCGCCACAGTAAGTAAAATAGTGAATGCCGATGAACTGGAGAATTTATTCCTGAATAGCCACAGGACTTTTTCCGAAACAAGCCAGGGAAGCGTAAACCCGACGGAACTTGTTGCTATGTTGATTGCAGATGATGAAAATTTTGTTGCCGGTATTGAAAATGCATTTAACGAGATCAAAGGCTCATGCTCGATTATTTTGTTAACAGAGAAAGAGATAATTGCTGCCCGTGACAAGCTTGGCCGCACACCGGTAATAATAGGAAAAAACCTTAATGGATTGGCTGTAGCTTCAGAAACCTGTGCTTTTGCCAACCTGGGCTTTGAAATTGAAAAGTTCCTTGGACCAGGCGAAATAGTTCGAATAACTGCCGAAGGTTATGAACAAATCAGAAAGCCAAACGATCAAATGCAGATATGTGCATTCCTGTGGGTATATTATGGTTATCCTCCTTCATATTATGAAGGTATTAACGTTGACGAAACCCGCTACAGATGTGGAGCGGCATTGGCCAGGAATGATAATACCGAAGCTGACTTTGTTGCTGGGATACCTGACTCAGGACTTGGCCATGCCATTGGCTACAGCAATGAACGAAAAATTCCTTATATGCGTCCATATGCTAAATATACGCCAACATGGCCACGCAGCTTCATGCCCCAGAACCAGGTAACCAGGGATCTTGTGGCCAAGATGAAGCTGATTCCCAATCCTGCAATAATCAGGGGTAAAAGGGGTATTTTTCTGGATGATTCTATTGTCAGGGGCACACAGTTAAAAGATAATACGCGTGACCTTTACGACAAAGGGATTAAAGAGGTTCATATGCGTATCGCCTGTCCTCCTCTGACTTATCCCTGCGAATTTTTAAATTTTTCACGATCAAGAAAAACTCTTGAGCTGGCTACCAGAAAGGCTATAAACCAGTTGGAAGGCACAGAAAATGTGGATATGAAAAAGTATTCCACTACCGGTTCAGAAGAGTACAATGCAATGGTTGAGCGGATCAGGAAAAATCTTGGACTCACAACACTTCAGTACCAAAACATCCATGATCTGGTGGAAGCCATAGGATTGCCCAAGGACAGGCTGTGCACACACTGCTGGGACGGGAGCAGCTACTTTTAAGGTAAATCCTGAGCTTCAATATTGAATTTCCTAAACTACCGCTTACAGACAGTAGCTGACAAGCCACTAATAAAAAAGATATATGACAGGAAAATATTCTCAGCTAATGTAACATCTTATACCCAATGATAGAAATATGTGCCATTGCATCCGGCAGTAACGGTAATTGTTATTATATAGGAAATGAAAATGAGGCTGTACTGATTGATGCCGGGATTTCATGCAAACAGATCCTGCTTCGCTTAAAAGAGAAAAACCTTGATCCCCAAAAAGTAAAAGGAATCTTCATATCACATGAACACAGCGACCATATAAGGGGTGCCAGGGTGCTGGCAAAAAAAATTATCTGTCCGGTCTACCTGACTGCAAAAACTTATAATGCAGTATACAAAAATATGCGTCCTGTATGGCCTGAATTTTTTGCTCCGGGGACTGTGATCACTATAGGTGAGTTAGAAGTATATACCTTCCTGAAAAACCATGATGCCTCTGAACCTTGCTCTTTCAGGGTCAGCCATAAGGAAAAGCATATTGGTGTTTTTACAGATATCGGCGACCCATGCATAAATGTAGTAAACAACCTGGCAATGTGTGATGCTGCTTTCCTGGAGTCGAACTATGATGAAAATATGTTACACGAAGGCCCTTATCCCTATTTTCTTAAAAAAAGAATTGCCTCTTCAAACGGACACTTATCCAACATGCAATCATTCAGACTGCTCCGGGAAAATGCAGGAAATCATATGAAGTGCGTATTTCTAAGTCATCTGTCTGCCGAAAATAATACACCTCATCTGGCAATGGAAGCACACCAGCCTCTCACTTCAAAATTTGAAATAAAGCTGACATCAAGGTCAGGACCAGGGGAGGTATATATTTTATAATACTGAAAAAATTAACTTTGTATTTATCAAAAAAATAAATTGTTTCTGAAAAAATATAAAGACAATATTTCGGGACTCCAGATATTCCAGATGCTCAGGTATGGTACTCTGCTCCTGATAAGTATCGTCCTTGCAAAAAGTAAACTGCCTACTGAAGCAATTGGCGAATATGAATTTTTCATGTTCTTTTCGGCGCTTATATGCTCATTCTGGATAAATGGCCTTATCCAGTCATTCCTGCCGTTATATAATAATAACAAATCTTTTAAAATTACAGATGAGAGGTCACCTGCGATATTTAATACCTTTCTGCTGATCACCTTTTTTAGCCTGTTGTCAATAATATTAATTATTATTTTCAAAGGGCTTATCATAAAAACATTGGTAAAATCCTCAGATATCCCTTATTTTAAACTTATTCTACTATATATATTTTTTAGCAGTCCTGCTTTTTTAATAGAATATATTTATCTGTTAAAAAACCAACCTGGCCGGATGCTGAAATATGGATTTATTACATTTTGCCTGCAATTTATTTTTGTCTCTTTCCCTGTTATGCTTGGAGGGTCTGTTGAGTTATCACTTACAGGACTTGTAATAATTTCAGGGATAAGATATATCTGGATTCTTGCTTTAATAAAAAAGTATTCTTTGCCCCTCTTTTCACCTGCATTCATCAAAGAACACATTCATTTAGCCTACCCTCTGATATTAAGCACTTTACTGGGAGGATCAGCACACTATGTTGACGGATTATTAGTGCTGTCGAAATTTGACTCAGCCAAATTTGCGGTTTTTAGTTACGGTGCCCGCGAATTTCCACTGGTACTGCTCATGGCCAATGCCCTGAGTGCTGCTTTTATTCCCAAATTTTCTTCAGATAAAAATACCGGAAAAATATTAAGCTCATTAAAAAACAGATCGGCAATGCTTATGCATTTACTTTTCCCGGTAACAATAATATTTTTATTATTCAGCAACTGGTTGTATCCCAGAATATTCAACCTCAATTTCGCAGAGAGTGCAGTTATCATCAATATCTATCTGCTTCTTATCATAAGCAGGCTGGTTTTTCCCCATACCATACTGATAGGACTTAAAAAAATGAAAATTATTATGTATGCCTCCCTCGCAGAATTAATAGTCAATATATCTCTAAGTGTTATTTTCATAAACTTCTGGGGCATTGAGGGGGTTGCCTTTGCAACTCTAATTGCATACGCAACACAAAAAATCATCTGGATAGCATATAATAAATTTGTTCTTGGTATTGATCCCGGGAGATACATACCGGCAGGATTATTCATTATTTACTCATTTGTTACTGTTGCTATGTTTTTATTAATATATTTAAATATCGGTTTTTAATGTTGATAACTAAAGAACGATTTCAAATTTACCGGAATGACAATTAAAAATTTACTGGAAATATTACAATGTCCCGGTTGCAATACCGGTGAACTGAGACTGTCATCTGAAGGAAATATATTAACCTGCACAAGTTGCAATGCCATTTATCCTGTAACTGAAAATATCCCTTCCTTTATCGTACAAAAGGAGGATTCTTCACCTGTTGCCTCGGAAATCCATAAGCACCAGGGGACAGCGTTCGACTATATTGACCATTACCAGAAAGATGCAAAAGAGTATGACTATTTCGCGGTCCGGGATAACGAAACTGAGCATACCGACAGAAGGGTAAGGGAATACATTGCATCATACATCACTGCCGGCAACGGCCGTATCCTTGATACAGGTTGCGGAAAAGCCTGGGTTTCAGAACTTTTTTGTCCCAAAGGCTACACCGTAGTCTCAATGGATATCTCAGTGGAAAATACTTCACGCGCCCTCAAAAAATTTCCATTTCCAAATCATGCAGCGGTAGTTGGAGATGCTTATGCCCTTCCTTTTAAAGAAAATAGTTTTGACTATATCATTGCATCAGAAGTTATTGAGCACGTTGTAAATCCTGGTATTTTTATACAAAAATTGTTCAGGGTATTGAAACCGGGGGGAATTTTGCTGATAACAACCCCCTATAAAGAAAAACTGGCATGGTCACTTTGTATCCATTGCAACAGACCAACACCCTTCAATGCCCATCTTCATTCATTCGACGAACATAAATTACAATCCTTATACAGTGGAAAGGATTTAAAAAAATTTGAATAAAGAACTTTTGGAAATAAAATTCTTATTCATCTGAGAATGCACCATATTTTAAAATATTTAAATTTCCGGATATGGAAAGCAATCGACAAGTTTGTGAACCTGGTTTATAATGCACCAATAAGGATTTTAATCAGATGGGAAAAAAGATTATAATTTTTCACTTATCTTTGTTTAAAACTGCACATATATGCGCATAAAAGGAGTAACCCGTAACACTCTGCTGATAACCGGCGGATTATTTCTGATTTTCCTGATCTGGTATTTCAGTGCCATAGTAACTTATATACTAATCTCAGTTGTTCTGGCTTTTCTGGGAAGGCCACTGGTAAAGTGGCTTTCACTTCTGCACTATAAAAAATTCTATCTCCCCAAAGGAGTTGCGGCATTAATCGCACTTATTGCAATCTGGGCTATTGTATTTATCTTCTTCCGCTTTATGATACCCTTGCTGGTAACAGAACTGGAAACTCTCTCACAAATAGATATTGATGCTGTCATTAACTCAATTGAGGAACCTCTTACAAGGCTCCTTAAACTTTCAGGTGATGACAGCCTGGTATTAGAGAATAAAACATTTATGGATGTCTTTTCGGAGAAATTAAGTTCAAAAATTGACCTTTCAGGATTATCAAATATTTTCGTATATGTGGCAGGTACGATAGGCGACCTTCTGATAGCAGCATTTTCGATCTCATTTATTACATTTTTCTTTCTCAAAGAGAAAAGCATGTTCAGAGAAGGGATACTCCTTATCGTCCCAACTGAATTTGAGGAAAAAGTTGCACATATACTCGATTCTATCTCCTACCTGCTAAGAAGATATTTTCTGGGTATAATACTGGAAGTTTTAATGGTTGGCCTTCTGGATACCATAGGATTATCAATTATAGGGATTGAATTCAATCATGCAGTACTAATAGGACTGTTCTGCGGATTGTTTAATGTGATTCCATATTTAGGGCCATGGATGGGAGCAATTGTCGGATTGCTCATAGGCGCAGCCCTCAACATAAATGCCAGTTTCATGGAACATACTCTTCCTCTTCTTGGCATGATGACTATTGTATTTTTGTCTGTCCAGATAATTGATAATGTACTTTTCCAGCCTCTTATTTACTCCAGCAGCGTTAAAGCGCACCCACTGGAGATCTTTCTGGTGATCATGGCAGCAGGCAGCATGGCAGGAGTATTGGGAATGTTCCTGGCAATACCGACATATACCATAATCAGAGTTGTAGCCAAAGAATTCTTTGACAATATGAAACTGGTCAGAAAACTTACTGAAAGTCTTAATAAACAGGAAGGTAACAAAAAAAAGTCAATAACAGAAGAGTAATACCAAATCCGGCAAAGAAAAAGCATGTAGCTGAATCATGGAAAAATGGCTGGTCAGACGGCACTGATAAATATGATCATGAAACGAGCATGATTGTAAAATCACAAAAGAGAATGATTAAAACATGTGCGAGTTCCATCTTATACCATATAAATAAACAATTTTAATAGGATGAAAAAGATTAATTTCGAAAAATAATAATAAGTCAAAAATAACTGCTAATGGACTTTTTCGAAGCAAAAAATATAACAAAGGTTTTTGCCACTACCAAAGCCCTTACTGATGTTAGTATTACTGTAAAAAAACAGAGCATCTTCGGACTCCTGGGCCCAAACGGGGCAGGCAAAACAACTCTTATCCGAATTATAAACCAGATAACTGCCCCCGATTCAGGTGAAATATTTCTGGAGGGAAGAAAAATGAAATCTTCCGATGTTTCCCTTATAGGATACCTTCCGGAGGAGCGAGGATTGTACCAGAAAATGAAAATAGGGGAACAGGCTGTTTATCTGGCTCAACTAAAAGGGCTTAGCAAACATGATGCTATTGCAGCCTTGAAAAAATGGTTTTTGAAATTTGAGATCATGGACTGGTGGAATAAAAAAATTGAAGAACTATCAAAAGGGATGCAGCAAAAAGTCCAGTTTATCACTACAGTAGCACATAATCCAAAGCTTTTGATTTTTGATGAACCTTTCAGCGGATTCGATCCTATAAATGCCACCCTCTTAAAAAAGGAAATACTTAACCTGCGGGATAAGGGGGCAACAATTATATTTTCTACCCATAATATGGCTTCGGTTGAAGAGTTATGCGACCATATTGCATTGATAAATAAGTCGGTAAAAATTGTTGACGGTCCAACAAATGAGATCCGTGAAAAATATAAGTCAAATCTCTTTGAAATTACATATAAGGGAGAACCTGGAAATTTATACAGCACTCTTGAGGAGCGTTATAAAATATTAAATCATATTGAAGAAAATACCATAAACAGGGTAACTGTTCAAAATCCTGAAAAAGATGCCGGCAATCAGTTGCTCAGGGAAATTATTCCGGTTGTGGATGTAATAGCCTTCAGGGAAATTATTCCGGGAATGAACGACGTATTTATTAAAGCTGTCCAGGAAGACAAACCATCAAATTAAAAACAATGAACAAGACGCTATTGATACTGAAACAAGAATATCTGAAAAGAGTAACCAGAAAATCCTTCATTATCTTAACATTGCTGGTACCCTTACTTTTTGCCGGGATGTTTGCATTAATGATATGGCTCACTGTAAAGACAGATAAACAGGAGCGTTTAATTGCTGTTTATGATGCATCAACCCTTTTCACCGGAGCTCTTGATGATAAAGATGGTTTTACAAAATTCCATTTTATGCCTTTGTCAGAATTTGAAAAGGCAAAGTCAAACCTCAAAGAGAGTGAGTTTTATGCACTCCTTTATATTCCGGATAATATTTATTCAACCGGCAATGCACAACTGATATCAGAAAAACAGATACCCATTGAATTGACCGAACAGATTGAGATGAAGCTCAGCAACCTGATCGAGAGCGATAAGCGAAAAATAATAATATCGGAAACCGGAATCCCGGATCTTGAGGACCGGCTTGCCTCCACCCGGACCCCTGTTAAGCTGCATACTCTTAAAGTTACTGAGACAGGAGAAACTACTAAAAGCTCGTCGGAAATAGCGTTCATTGCAAGTTACTCCATGGGGTTCCTGATATACTTTTTTGTATTTATGTATGGTTCAATGGTCATGCGCAGCGTGATGGAGGAGAAAAAATCGCGAATAGTGGAAGTTATAATATCCTCTGTAAAACCTATTCAGTTAATGGCCGGCAAAATTATCGGGACAGCCCTTGTAGGCCTTACGCAGGTAGCCATTTGGGTAGTCATAGGATCCGTTGCTATGGTACTGGTACCTGGACTTCTGATTTCTGAAAATGCCACAGGTATGGGACAAAGTATTATGGAGAATCAACAATATTTAAATAACCAGACCTCCCAGCTTGCCGATCAGGCAATCTTAACAGAAACACTTGAAATGATTGGGAATTTAAATATCGGACTTATCATTTTTTCATTTATATTTTATTTTCTCGCAGGTTATCTTTTGTATAGCTCCCTTCTGGGTGCAGTCGGTGCAGCAGTCGATAATGATGAAGATTCACAGCAACTTGTATTCCCTATAACCCTTCCCCTGATCCTTTCCATTATGCTCCTCTTCCCTATTGCCAGAAACCCTGAAGGCCCGGTTGCATTCTGGGGGTCAATAATTCCCTTTACCTCACCGGTTGCTATGCTGGCACGGATACCTTATGAAATACCGGTATGGGAACTTCTGCTTTCAATGTTTCTCCTGTTAATAACCACAGCCGGGGCAATATGGATTGCTGCAAAAATATACAAAACAGGATTATTGCTATATGGTAAAAAGATCACATTAAAAGAACTGATAAAATGGATCAGATATAATAATTTACAAAAGAATCCTTATTATTTATATAAATTTTAAATTTTAAAAATTATTCAGAATATATTGTTCATGCCCTATTATAAATTGCTAAAATTACTTATCTTGCCTAAAATAGAACAGAATTATAAATAACCAGATTCAGGATATATTATGAATAACACCATAAATACTATGATTTGTTGCTGTCTTATGACAGACAGGAGGGTGTTTTTCATATTTTAAATGAGAATAATATTTACATGAAAAAGCCTTCCTTAAATCGGAAGGTTTTTTTTTAATTAATTTTAATCATATGAAGGCAAATAACATTTTAGAGACTATCGGGAACACACCCCATGTAAGGATCAACCGGCTCTATCCTGCCGGCTACGAAGTTTGGGTAAAAGTAGAAAAGACCAACCCGGGAGGGAGCATCAAAGACAGAATCGCCCAATCAATGGTAGAAGATGCAGAAAAAGCAGGAATATTAAAACCCGGTTCAGTGATAATAGAACCCACTTCGGGAAATACAGGCATCGGACTTGCACTGGTTGCTGCTGTAAAGGGTTACCGGCTAATTCTGACCATGCCCGAATCTATGACAATGGAAAGGCGCAGGGTATTGAATGCTTTGGGGGCAGAACTGGTGCTTACTCCTAAAGAACAGGGAATGAACGGCTCAATTGACAAAGCCAGGGAGCTGGCATCGGAGATCAGGAATTCGTGGATTCCCCTTCAATTTTCAAACCCGTCAAATATTGACGTTCACCGAAAAAAAACGGCAACAGAGATCTTGCATGATTTTCCCGACGGACTGGATTATCTGATCTCCGGAGTGGGCACAGGCGGCCATATAAGCGGTACAGCTGAAGTGCTCAAAAAAGAATTCCCCGGGCTTAAAGTTTTTGCTGTCGAACCGTCCGATAGTCCTGTAATCGGCGGTGGCCAGCCGGGGCCTCATAAAATCCAGGGAATAGGAGCAGGTTTCATACCCGACAACCTCAAAACAGAACTACTCGACGGAACCATAACTGTTTCGAAGGAGGAGGCATTTGAATATGCAAAAAAAGCTGCAAAGCTGGAAGGTTTATTTATAGGAATATCTTCAGGAGCCTCACTTGCAGCCGTAGCAAAAAAGATTAAAGAAATTCCAGAAGGGTCGCGAATAATGACTTTTGCATATGACCATGGCGAAAGATACCTCTCCATACCCGACCTATATTAATATAAAAAGCTGCCTGATAAATGGTATATCATCAGGCAGCCCAATTATTTAACAGCTGTATTTAGGCCTGCGCTGTCGGTCCGCCAAAACTTAAAGGCGGCATGGATGGATCAGATCCCGGCACAATATTTTTTACAGGGCCGTGAACAGCTTCATATTTTTTTATATTATCCTGAAGGGCTAATAACAAACGCTTTGCATGTTCAGGAGTCAGTATAACCCGTGATTTTACATTTGCTTTCGGAATACCCGGCATAATTCTTATAAAGTCAATGATAAATTCTGAAGCAGAATGGGTGATTACAGCAAGATTGGAGTAAATCCCCTGTGCAACCTCCTCACTTAGTTCAATATTCAGCTGTTGTTTTTTCTTTACGTCATCCATGATATTATTGCTTAAATACTCTTTTTCATTTCGATCATCCGGTCATACTCTTCCCTCGACCCGACTATAAGGTTTTTATATTCCTTCAATCCTGTACCTGCAGGGATGAGGTGTCCGCAAATAACATTCTCCTTCAGGCCGTCAAGGAAATCTGTTTTTCCGTTTATAGCTGCTTCATTAAGCACTTTGGTTGTCTCCTGGAAAGATGCTGCTGAAAGCCAGCTTCTCGTTTGAAGCGCTGCCCTTGTAATACCCTGTAAAATCTGGCTGGATGTTGCAGGGATGGCATCTCTGGACTCTATAAGTTTTTTATCTTTTCTTCTCAACTGTGAATTTTCATCCCTGAGCCTCCTTGAAGAGATTATCTGGCCGGCTTTTATTCCTTCAGCATCGCCAGGTTCAATAACAACCTTCTTATTCCAAATCCAGTCATTTTCTGAAATGAACTCATTCTTATCTACAACCTGCTTTTCGAGGAACCTGGTATCACCCGGATCTTCAATCTCAACCTTCCTCATCATCTGGCGAATTATAACCTCGAAGTGCTTATCATTAATCTTAACACCCTGCATCCGGTAAACATCCTGAACCTCATTCAGAATATACTCCTGAACAGCCGTAGGCCCTTTGATCGCCAATATATCCGAAGGAGTGGTTGCTCCGTCAGACAGAGGAGTACCTGCCCTGATATAGTCATTCTCCTGGACGAGTATCTGTTTTGAAAGGGGCACCAGATATTTCTTAACATTGTCAGTTTTCGAAGTGATTATAATTTCCCGGTTTCCTCTCTTAATTTTACCCAGGGAAACTTCACCGTCAATTTCAGAAACAACTGCAGGGTTCGAGGGGTTACGTGCTTCAAACAACTCTGTAACCCTTGGCAAACCACCGGTTATATCACCGGCCTTTCCTGCTGCCCTTGGTATCTTGACCAGTACAATGCCTGCATTCACCTTCTGTCCGTCGGAAACTGCAATATGGCCTCCAACAGGCAGGTTGTATGAACGTATTTGAACCCCATCCTTATCTAATATCTTTAAAGTGGGATTTTTTGTTTTGTCCCTGGTCTCTATAATTACTTTTTCACTATACCCGGTCTGTTCATCAGATTCCTCGCGGAAAGTGACTCCCTCAATAAGATGTTCAAATTCAATTTTACCGTCAAACTCACTAATTATAACTCCATTAAACGGGTCCCATTCGCATATCAACTTTCCTTTTCTAATATCATCACCGCTTTTGACGTATAACTTCGAACCATAAGGAAGTGGATGTGTTGATAAAGGTATTTGAGTATTCTTATCAATTATCTTTAATTCCGCAAGACGACTTACTACTACTTCGACAGACTTATCATCATCATTTTTCAATGCAACTGAACGTAACTCATCAATCTCTATAATACCGTCATACCGGGCTTCGATTGCCGACTGGGCTGATATATTTCCTGCAATACCACCAACGTGGAAAGTCCGCAGTGTCAGCTGTGTTCCCGGCTCACCAATAGACTGGGCGGCAATGACTCCCACAGCTTCTCCTTTTTGCACCATTTTACCTGTTGCCAGGTTTCTTCCATAACATTTGGTACAAACTCCTACCTGTGACTCACATGTGAGCACCGAGCGGATTTCAATGCCTTCAATAGGAGAATCTTCAATTGCGGCAGCAACACCTTCAGTGATCTCACCTCCGGATTTTACTAAAAGTTCACCATTAAGCGGATGGTAAATATCATGAACAGAGGTCCTGCCAATGATCCTTTCGTACAGTGAGGCAACAACCTCTTCATTATTTTTAATTGCAGTAGCAACAATTCCCCTTAATGTACCACAATCCTCTTCGGAAATTATAACATCCTGGGATACATCAACAAGACGACGGGTAAGATACCCGGCATCAGCTGTTTTCAGGGCAGTATCTGCCAAACCCTTACGGGCTCCGTGGGTTGAAATAAAATATTCCAGTACAGATAGCCCCTCTTTAAAATTAGCCAGGATAGGGTTTTCAATGATCTGCGAACCTGTTGATCCCGATTTTTGTGGTTTGGCCATCAACCCTCTCATCCCGCATAACTGCCTGATTTGTTCTTTTGACCCCCTGGCCCCTGAGTCAAGCATCATATAGATTGAATTAAAGCCCTGCTTATCAGTGCTCAGGGTTTTCATAACCGAATAGGTCAGCTTAGAGTTGGCATGTGTCCAGATATCAATAACCTGATTATATCTTTCATTGTTGGTAATAAAGCCCATATTATAGTTGCCGACAACCTCCTCGACCTCACTATAACCATCTTCAACAATAGTCTCCTTATCAACCGGAACTATAACATCATCAAGATTGAATGATAAGCCGCCCCTGTAAGCCATGTGATAACCAAGGTCTTTAATGGCATCCAGGAATGCCACAGTTTCTGCATTTCCGCATTTATTGAAAACGTCAGAGATAATTGACCTGAGCGATTTCTTGGTAAGTAACTGATTGATATATCCTACCTTACGGGGAACGTATTCATTGAAAAGGATCCTACCTACTGTTGTCTCGATTATATGTTTAAAAAATTCACCGTTCTCGTCGATATCCTCCACTTTTACTTTTATAATAGCATGAAGTCCGACAACCCTTTCTGAATAGGCAATAGTTACCTCTTCGGGAGAGTAGAATGTCATACCTTCACCTGCAGAACCTTCCCTTTGCTTAGTCATATAATACAATCCAAGTACCATATCCTGCGAAGGCACATGAATAGGAGCGCCATTGGCCGGATTGAGAAGGTTGTGTGATGCCAGCATAAGCAATTGAGCTTCAAGGATAGCAGCATTTCCCAAAGGAAGGTGAACTGCCATCTGGTCGCCGTCGAAATCGGCATTGAACCCGGTACACACAAGAGGGTGAAGCTGAATTGCCTTTCCTTCAATCATCACAGGTTGAAACGCCTGGATAGAAAGACGGTGCAAAGTAGGCGCACGGTTCAGCATAACAGGATGACCCTTCAATACATTTTCCAGTATTTCCCATACCACAGGGTCCTTCCTGTCAACTATCTTCTTTGCTGACTTAACAGTTTTTACAATCCCTCTCTCAATAAGTTTACGGATTATAAAAGGTTTATAAAGCTCTGCCGCCATATCTTTGGGAAGGCCGCATTCATGAAGTTTCAATTTCGGGCCAACCACGATTACAGAACGGGCAGAATAGTCGACTCTCTTACCCAGAAGATTCTGACGGAACCGGCCCTGTTTGCCTTTTAAGCTGTCAGACAGGGATTTTAATGCCCTGTTATTTTCAGTTTTTACAGCATTTGCCTTTCTGGAATTATCGAACAGTGAATCTACAGATTCCTGCAGCATTCTTTTTTCATTCCTTAGGATTACCTCCGGGGCTTTTATTTCTATCAGCCTCTTCAACCGGTTGTTTCTAATAATAACCCTCCGGTAGAGGTCATTCAGGTCTGATGTGGCAAACCTGCCTCCGTCGAGAGGAACCAAAGGCCTCAGGTCCGGAGGGATTACAGGTACCACCCTTACGATCATCCACTCGGGATGGTTAAGGCTCTTGCTGGCCCTGAATGCTTCGACAACCTGAAGGCGTTTCAATGCCTCATTTTTTCTCTGTTGCGAGGTTTCGGTATTAGCTTTGTGCCTTAAAGTATATGACAAGTCATCCAGGTCAAGTTTTCGCAATATTTCAAACAGGGCTTCCGCTCCCATTTTTGCAACAAATTTATTAGGATCGTCATCATCGAGAAGTGCATTCTCTTTAGGCAGTGAGTCTAAAATATCCAAATATTCTTCTTCTGTCAGAAAGTCAAGCTCCTTAACCCCGTCTGTTGCCTTTAGCCCGGGATTAATAACCACATATCTTTCGTAATATATTATTGAATCGAGTTTTTTAGACGGCAAACCAAGCAGGTATCCTATTTTATTAGGAAGTGAACGGAAGTACCAAATATGGGCAACCGGCACCACAAGGGCAATATGACCCATTCGTTCGCGCCTTACCTTCTTTTCAGTTACTTCAACACCGCACCGGTCGCAAACTATTCCTTTATATCTGATTCGCTTATATTTACCGCAATGACACTCGTAATCTTTTACAGGTCCGAATATACGCTCGCAAAACAAACCATCGCGTTCAGGTTTATAGGTTCTGTAGTTAATTGTTTCGGGTTTTAAAACCTCACCATAAGATCTTTCCAGAATTTCTTCCGGAGAGGAAAGGCTTATAGAAATTTTTGCAAATCTACCTTTTACTTTGTTTTCTTTTCTGAATGCCATAATTGTAATAAATATTCATTAAAACCGAACACGTATACAGCAGCTATGGTTACTATTCCATGCGTATACTGAGGCCAAGGCCTCTTAATTCATGCAATAGCACATTAAGTGATTCGGGAATTCCGGGTTGTGGCATCGGCTCTCCTTTTACTATTGTTTCATAAGCTTTTGCACGTCCCATTACATCATCTGATTTTACCGTGAGGATCTCCTGAAGTATATGAGAAGCTCCAAATGCTTCGAGCGCCCATACTTCCATTTCACCAAACCTTTGTCCTCCAAACTGTGCTTTACCACCCAGGGGCTGCTGGGTAATAAGTGAATAAGGCCCTATCGAACGTGCATGCATCTTATCCTCAACCATATGGCCGAGCTTCATCATATAAATCATGCCCACCGTGGCATGCTGATCAAAAGGTTCGCCCGTTTCTCCGTCGTAAAGGACAGTCCTGCCATACCTGGGACAACCGGCTTTATCAGTATATTCTGTTATCTGTTCAAGTGAGGCCCCATCGAATATAGGAGTTGAAAATTTTAGCCCCAGCTTTTGTCCTGCCCAGCCGAGAACAGTCTCATAGATCTGTCCCAGGTTCATCCTTGAAGGTACGCCCAGTGGGTTTAGAACTATATCAACCGGAGTCCCGTCGTCAAGGAACGGCATATCCTCCTGCCTTACAACACGTGAAACAATACCTTTATTTCCATGCCTGCCTGCCATTTTATCACCGATCTGAAGCTTACGTTTCTTTGCAATAAAGATCTTTGCCAGCTGAATGATACCCGGAGGGAGTTCATCCCCTATGGTAACATTATACCTGTCGCGTCTGGCAAGTGCCTCAGCCTCTTTATGCTTCATTATATAATTATTGATCAACCTGAAGATCAGATCATTTCTATTTTTATCTGTGGTCCATTTGGATGGATTGATCGTCAGATAATCAATTTCCTGTAATTGTTTTAGCGTGAATTTTACCCCTTTTGAGATAATCTCTGTACCATAAAAATCTTTTACCCCCTGGGATGTTTTACCGCTAACAAGGGCAAATAGTTTATCTTCCAGTCTGGAGCGTAATGCAGAAACCTCACGATCAAACTTTTCGTCAATCTGATCAAGCATTACCTTCGTTACATTTTTGCCCTTCTTCTCTTTTCCGATCCTGGAAAACAATTTTTTGTCAATTACTATACCAGTTAGAGAAGGAGTGGCCTTCAGGGAAGCATCTTTGACGTCACCTGCTTTATCTCCAAAAATTGCCCTTAACAATTTTTCCTCCGGAGAAGGGTCAGATTCCCCTTTGGGAGTAATCTTGCCAATCAGAATATCACCGGGTTTAACGTCTGCCCCAATCCTGATCAATCCATTTTCATCAAGATTTTTTGTAGCATCTTCACTTACATTTGGTATGTCGGATGTAAACTCTTCCAGTCCCCGCTTTGTATCCCGCACCTCAAGGCTGTATTCATCGACATGTACAGATGTGAATATATCCTCTCTCACAATACGTTCAGAAACCACAATTGCATCCTCATAGTTATAACCCTGCCAGGGCATAAAAGCCACCATCAGGTTTCTCCCCAGGGCCAGCTCGCCATTTTGAGTAGCGTAACCCTCGGTTAATATCTGTCCTTTGGTAATCCTTTCACCCTTAGAAACTATAGGCTTAAGATCAATTGTAGTCCCCTGATTTGTCTTGGCATATTTAAGCAGTTCATAAGTAACTACCTCCGGGTCGAAACTTACGAATCTGTCATCATCAGTAACATCGTAACGGACAATTATCTGGGTGGAATCAACATATTCAACCACACCGTCAAACTCTGCTTTTATCATCACCCTTGAATCAGATGCGGTTATTCCTTCCAGCCCTGTTCCAACTATAGGGGTTTCAGGCCTCAGCAACGGCACAGCCTGTCTCATCATATTTGAGCCCATCAACGCCCTGTTGGCATCATCATGTTCAAGGAAGGATATCAGTGAAGCAGCCACAGATGCAATCTGGTTTGGCCCCACATCCATCAGGTTTACCTCCTCCTTATCAATCAATGGATAATCGCCGTCAAGCCTTGATTTGACTTTCTGATTAATAAAAAAGCCCTTTTCATCAATAGGGGCATTTGCCTGTGCTATAATTCGTCCCTCTTCTTCCTCAGCTGTCAGGTAAACTGTCCCATCATCCGAGAGATCCACCCTGCCTTCCTTAACTATTCTGTATGGTGTGGCAATAAAGCCCAGGTCATTTATCTTGGCAAAAACGCACAATGAAGATATAAGTCCGATATTTGGCCCTTCAGGGGTTTCTATCGGACAGAGTCTCCCGTAATGGGTATAATGCACATCCCTCACCTCAAATCCGGCACGTTCCCTCGACAATCCTCCGGGACCAAGTGCAGACATCCTCCTCTTATGGGTCATTTCTGCAAGGGGATTTGTCTGGTCCATGAACTGCGACAATGCATTAGTTCCAAAGAAGGAATTGATAACCGATGACAGTGTTTTTGAATTAATAAGGTCTATTGGTGTGAAAACTTCATTATCGCGGACATTCATCCTTTCGCGGATAGTACGTGCCATTCTGGCTAATCCAACGCCAAACTGGTTGAACATTTGTTCCCCTACAGTACGGACACGCCTGTTGCTCAGGTGATCTATATCATCAACATCTGTTTTGGAATTAACCAGCTGGATCAGATATCTTATAATCTCTATAATATCTTCTCTTGTCAAAACCCTGATCTCCGAGTCTACCTCAAGTCCGAGTTTCCTGTTGATCCTGTAACGTCCAACCTCACCAAGATCATATCTTTTATCCGAGAAAAACAGCTTATCTATTACATCTCTGGCAGTTGCTTCATCCGGTGGCTCAGCGTTCCTCAGCTGCCGGTAAATATGAAGTACTGCCTCCTTCTCAGAATTACAGGGATCTTTTTGCAAAGTATTGTAAATGATTGCAAAATCCTGTTGCCTCTGATCATCTTTATGAATCAGGACAGTCTTAACTCCTGATTCCAAAATATCCTCAATATGATCTTCCTCAAGAACAGTTTCACGATCAATTATAACTTCGTTCCTCTCAATAGAAACTACTTCCCCTGTATCCTCATCGACGAAATCCTCAACCCATGATTTCAAAACACGTGCAGCAAGTTTTCTGCCTATAACCTTTTTGAGGCCGCTTCTGGATACCTTTATTTCATCTGCAAGGTTGAATATTTCAAGAATATCCTTATCGCTTTCGTATCCTATTGCACGTAACAGAGTAGTAACAGGCAGTTTTTTCTTCCTGTCGATATAGGCGAACATTACACTGTTAATATCTGTAGCAAATTCTATCCAGGATCCCTTAAAAGGGATTACACGTGCTGAATAGAGCTTAGTCCCGTTTGCATGCAGGCTCTGTCCGAAAAATACGCCGGGAGATCTGTGTAATTGCGAAACAATTACCCTCTCTGCCCCATTGATAATAAAAGTACCTTTATCGGTCATATACGGCACTGTACCAAGATAAACATCCTGAACAACCGTATCGAAATCCTCGTGTTCCGGGTCTGTACAATAAAGCTTCAACTTAGCCTTAACAGGCACACTATAAGTCAATCCCCTTTCAATACATTCAAGAATTGAGTATCGTGGCGGATCAACCTGGTAATCGATAAATTCCAGAACAAAATTATTACGTGTATCAGTTATAGGAAAATTTTCCTGAAATACACGGTGTAATCCCTCCCCCTTTCGCTGTTCAGGAGTAGTATTTAACTGAAAAAAATCTTTAAACGATTTAATTTGTACTTCCAGGAAGTCAGGATAATCAAACCTGGTTTGAGTTGAGGAAAAATTAATTCTCTCGTTTTTTGTTATAACTGACATGTATCTGCACAGGTTAATTAAATAAAATATAAATACACAAACAGGGAGATGTATCAAAAGTCGTTTTTAAGCCTTTCATAATATTCTGAAATTAATTTAAGGATTTTTCATTTACAAACAGTTCAACTGTGAAATACGACTTTAAAATATAGAAATATCACAATGGACACCTCTATTTTGATACATCCCCCATGCAACCTTTATCAGGCCGGAATGTGATTATTTAACTTCTACTTCGGCTCCTGCTTCTTCTAACTGATTTTTCAGAGCTTCCGCTTCTTCTTTGGAAATTTTTTCTTTTATTGCCTTGGGAGCTTCATCAACAACTGCTTTGGCCTCTTTAAGACCAAGTCCGGTTAATTCTTTTACGAGTTTAACTACTGCCAGTTTTGACTGACCTGCTGCTTTCAGGACAACATCAAATTCAGTTTGTTCTGCAGCGGCTTCGCCTTCGCCACCCGCAGCTGCCGGTCCGGCAACTGCAACTGCAGCAGCAGCCGGTTCTATTCCATATTTATCTTTAAGGATCCCCGCTAATTCATTAACCTCTTTAACAGTTAAATTTACCAACTCCTCTGCAAGCTGTATTAAATCTGCCATTTTGACTTGTTTTTAAAATTATTTCAATAATAAATTATTCTTTTTCTTTTAGTGCTTCAAGAACACCATGTATAGTATTACCACCACTTTGCAGTTGCGAAAGCAATGTCTGCATTGGTGATTTCAAGAGAGCAACAACATCAGCAATAAGTTCATTCTTGGATTTCACTGCTATCAGTGCATCAAGTTGTTCTTCTCCCAGATAAGTTGATTCTTCAACAAATGCAGCCTTTAGTAAAGGCCTCTTGTGTTTCTTTCTGAACTCTTTTATCAACTTGGCGGGAGCATTGCCGACTTCGGTAAACATGACCGATGTATTTCCCTTTAGCGCATCGTAAAGTTCCCCGGCATTTTTGCCTGAATTTTCAAGAGCTTTACGTAATAAAGTATTTTTCGCAACAACCAGTTTTACATCCTGTTTAAAGCATAATCTTCTCAATTCACTGGTATCAGCAGCGTTTAAACCACTAATGTCAGTCAGGTAAAAATGGTTGTACGAATCAATTTGTTCCTGTAAGTTATTAATCAAAACTTGCTTCTCTGAACTTTTCATTTTTACTCTTTTTAGTCAGTGACTGACTTTGGTTCAACTTTAATACCAGGGCTCATAGTACTGGAAAGGTAGATGCTTCTTATATAAGAACCCTTAGCTGCTGTTGGTTTCAACTTCTGAATAGTGTGGATAAATTCTACTGCATTCTCTTTTATTTTCTCAGGAGAAAATGACACTTTGCCGATTGAGGTATGTACAATACCAAACTTATCAACTTTAAAGTCAATTTTACCCTGTTTAACCTCCATGACGGCTTTACCTATCTCCATGGTCACCGTACCGCTTTTTGGGTTTGGCATCAGGCCACGCGGACCCAATACACGGCCTAACTGGCCAACTTTACCCATAACAGGCGGCATGGTAATTACCACATCAATATCGGTCCAACCCCCTTTTATCTTTTCAATATAATCATCCAAACCAACAAAATCAGCTCCGGCTTCTTTGGCTTCATCCTCCTTGTCAGGAGTTACTAAAGCTAAAACACGAACCTCTTTACCAGTTCCATGGGGTAACGAAACTACACCTCTAACCATCTGGTTAGCTTTTCTTGGATCAACTCCCAGCCGGACGTCTAAATCAACTGAGGCATCGAATTTGGTATATGATATCTCTTTAACCAACTCCGAAGCTTCATCAATAGAGTATAACCTGCCTTTATCAAGTTTTTCCAGAGAAGCTTTTTTGTTTTTCGTAATTCTGCCCATCTTAGAATTTTTATTTAATTATTGAATGGTGAAGTGCCCTTCAGGGCAATCCCCATACTCCTGGCGGTACCGGCCACCATTTTCATTGCCGATTCAACTGTAAAGCAATTCAGGTCAGACATTTTAAATTCTGCAATCTGTCTTACCTGTTCCCAGGTTACTGATGCCACTTTAGTAACATGTGGCTCAGCAGAACCCTTTTTTGCTTTTGATGCCTCCAGCAATTGAACGGCCACGGGTGGTTGTTTTATAATAAAGTCGAACGACTTGTCACTGTATACAGTAATTATAACAGGAAGTAATTTCCCTGCCTGATCCTGTGTACGGCCGTTAAACTGCTTACAAAATTGCATTATATTAACCCCTTTGGCACCAAGTGCCGGCCCCACCGGTGGTGACGGATTTGCCGCACCACCTTTAATCTGTAACTTAATTAATCCAGCAACTTCTTTTGCCATAACTTAAAATTAACGCGTTCTTATTCCTTTTCAACTTGCATAAAACTAAGCTCTAAAGGAGTTTTACGTCCAAAGATCTTCACCATTACCTGCAGCTTTTTCTTCTCCTCATTGATTCCCTCAATGGTTCCGTTAAAGCCGTTAAATGGTCCGTCGATAACTTTTACTGTCTCTCCTACAACAAAAGGAATATTCAATTCTTCATCTGTTTCGGCAAGTTCATCCACTTTACCCAGTATCCTGTTAACCTCGTTTGGTCGCATTGGCAACGGATTCCCACCTTTGGTGTCGCCGAGGAATCCAATAACATTAGGAATGCTTCTGAGAATATGCTCTGCTTCGCCAACCAACGATGCTTCTACAAGGACATAACCCGGGAAAAAATTTCTTTCCTTGCTGATCTTTTTACCATTCCTGATTTGATAAACCTTCTCAGTAGGTATTAAAACCTGTTCTACCAGTCCCTTTAGATCTCCATTTGCGATTTCGTTTTCGATATATTCTTTCACTTTCTTCTCTTTCCCGCCAATTGCACGAAGAACATACCATTTTTTACTAGTGTCGCTCATAATGAACTAAAGATTTCTGTTAATAAAACAATTCATAAATAAAACTCATTACGTTTCTGAATGACAGATCCATAACGAAGATTACGAGTGATATAATAAAGGAAGCAACCATTACAACCAAAGCACTGCTTTGCAGTTCTTTCCAAGTAGGCCATGTAACTTTATGGATAAGCTCGTCATAGGCCTCTTGCAAATATACTTTTATCTTCATTTTTATATTTTTATCTGAACGGAAGGTAAGATTCGAACTTACAATCACCAAATTGAGTTTCTCCCGTAAAGAAGCTGTCCAAATTCATAATTCTGATCCGATGTCTTATTAACGCATAAATGTCCTAAATATCAAAAACTCCTTATGCAGAACCGACATAAACAAATTATTTTTGGACAGCCTCTTTTCTGTTCTCTGATTGTAACAACAGAATTATAATTATTCTATAATATCAGTAACCTGTCCTGCACCAACTGTTCGTCCGCCTTCACGAATTGCAAAGCGTAATCCAACGTTCAGGGCTACAGGATAGATAAGATCAACCTCAATTGATACATTATCACCCGGCATTACCATCTCGCGTCCTTCCGGCAGATGAATCTCACCTGTAACATCAAGGGTGCGGAGATAGAACTGAGGCCGGTATTTATTATGGAACGGAGTATGACGTCCACCTTCTTCTTTCTTCAGCACATAAACCTCAGCTTTGAACTTTGTATGCGGAGTTATTGATCCGGGTTTAGCCAGGATCTGACCTCTCTTAATCTCTTTCTTATCCACACCGCGCAACAATAATCCTACATTGTCTCCGGCCTGGCCTTCATCCAGAATTTTACGGAACATCTCAACACCTGTACATACAGTTTTACGTCCTTCAGCTCCAAGGCCGATTAACTGCAATTCATCACCAGTATGGACAATACCAGTTTCTATACGTCCGGTTGCAACTGTACCCCGGCCTGTGATTGAGAAAACATCTTCAACAGGCATCAGGAACGGTTTGTCTTTTTCACGCACGGGAACAGGAATCCATGTATCCACAGCGTCCATTAACTCCATAATTTTATCTTCCCACTGTGCTTCACCATTCATTGCGCCCAAAGCTGATCCTCTGATAACAGGTGTATTGTCACCATCAAACTCATAGAATTCCAGTAATTCGCGGATTTCCATCTCAACCAGTTCGAGAAGCTCCTCATCATCAACCATATCAACTTTATTCATGAAAACAACCAGCTTGGGAACGTTAACCTGACGTGCAAGAAGAATGTGTTCACGTGTTTGCGGCATAGGGCCGTCGGTTGCAGCAACTACAATAATGGCACCATCCATCTGGGCTGCACCGGTAACCATGTTTTTAACATAGTCAGCATGACCGGGACAGTCAACATGGGCATAGTGACGGGTCGCTGTCTGATACTCAACATGAGCAGTATTAATGGTAATACCCCTTTCCTTTTCTTCAGGTGCATTATCAATTGAATCAAAAGTTTTGATTTCAGAAAGACCTTTTTTGGCCAATACCATTGTAATAGCTGCAGTGAGGGTGGTTTTTCCATGGTCAACATGGCCGATAGTGCCAATATTGACATGATCTTTATCCCTTACAAATGTTTGTTTAGCCATAACTCCAAAATTTTAATTATTATCTAAATCCTTTGAGCCGAAGACGAGAATTGAACTCGTGACCTCATCCTTACCAAGGATGCGCTCTACCCCTGAGCTACTCCGGCACTTTAAAAACAGTGAGCCTGGTATTCTTAACTTATAGTTAATAAAACCTGACCTCACATCTGAGCGGGAGACGGGACTCAAACCCGCGACCCTTAGCTTGGAAGGCTAATGCTCTATCAACTGAGCTACTCCCGCAATATTACCCTGCAAAAACGCGGTGCAAAATTACAAAAAAATATTAAATATTAATATTTTATATTTCTCTCGCTGAAATTCAAAACAATTAAACAATAAAAATATTCCGGATAAACATTATATTATTTAGAAAACCCGGTGTGAACGTCTAAACTGCTTTAAATTCAGATGTTTCCGCAACGCTCCAAATTGGGTGTGCAAATGTAAAAATATTATTTTAAAAATCTAAAATTCAGCGGTAAAAATTAACAAATTATTTGTTCTTGAGTTTTTCTTTATATTTCCCTAACTGTTTACGAATAGCATCAACTGCTAAATCAGTGGCCTCCTCAAATGTATCAGCCTGTTTTTTAGCAAATAAATAGCCGTTCACCGGAATTGAAAGTTTTATCTCTGATATCTTGTTTTTGGCAGTCTCAGGTTTCAGTACCTTTAATGTTACCTCCGCGTTAATTATTCCGTCGAAAAAAGTGTCAAGTTTGTTCACTTTTTTATTAACGAATTCAACCAGCTTATTATCTGCATCAAAATGCACCGAATTGATAATTATTTCCATAGTAATACTTTTTAATTACCCCTTGGGTGGGCTTGTTTATAAATATCATTCAATTTTGAGAATGTTGTATGTGTGTAAATCTGTGTAGCCGAAAGATTTGAATGGCCGAGCAATTCTTTTACAGCATTCAGGTCAGCACCCTTGTTCAGCAAATGAGTGGCATATGAATGCCTCAGCACATGGGGACTCTTTTTTTCGAGAGAAGTGACCTTTTCCAGGTTCTCTTTAACTACCCTGTATATCAGTTTCTCATAAACAGGTTTCCCCTCTTCTGTAACGAGTAAAAATTCCGGAGTAAATCCCAGCTTCCTGTCTCTCTCCTCAATATATTGAAAAATCAATGTATTCATACTCTTTGGATAAGGAATAATTCTTTCCTTGTTTCTCTTCCCTGTTACTTTTATTAAATAGTCTGCAGTATCAATATTGATCTCTTTCAGATTCATTAATTCGGCAAGCCTGACCCCTGTACCATAAAGCATCGAAATTATAAGTTTGTCTCTTATTCCTTTGAAATCGCAGGAAAAAAAGCCGTCATCCAACAAGTGGATAAGCCTGTTCTCTTCAACAAAAAATGGTAATTTTTTCCTGATTTTCGGAAGAGATATATTAACAGCGGGATTTTTTTCAACCTCTTTGCCTTTCATTAAAAAAAGAAAAAATGCCCTTACAGATGATACTTTCCGGTTAACTGACCGGGGCGTATAGCCTTTCTCCATCAACTCTACAACCCAACTGCGCACCAGCTTTGAACTGACCTCTTTAATATTAAATTCCCCGACCATCCCGGTACAAAATACCATAAATTGATCGAGGTCTTTTTTATAAGCCACAACAGTATGAGTGGAGCATCTCTTCTCATACTTTAAATAATTGATAAACGATTCCTGATAGTTCATTAACATCATAATCAATCATCAGAAACCACTAAAAATGTCTTAGTCTTCCTGACGCTGTAACTTTTCTATATAAGCAGCCTTCTTTACTTCTTCCCTTCTCTTAATTGAGGGTTTTGTAAACTTCTGGCGTTCACGCAGTTCTTTCACTACGCCTGTCTTTTCAAATTTCCGTTTAAATCGTTTTAAGGCTCTTTCTATATTTTCGCCCTCTTTTACCGGAATTATTATCATTACTGTACGGTTTTAAAAATTGAGGCGCAAATTTAAAAATTATTCATTGCAAATCAAATTTAATATAAAAAAATGATAACTCCCATACAACATTATTTATTTAAACTTTTTTAACGACAGGTTAAATAGTGCCCGATCTTTGCCCTTTTTAAGGAATCGGCCGGTTCCAACTGCAATATCTGCCCCACTGTACTGAATGAACCATGCTTTTCCCTGTATTCAATTATCTTTTTAACATCGCTCTTCTCAAAGTATGGATGACGAAGAAGCTCGGAATAACCTGCATAATTGATCCGTATCTTTTTCACAGCAGCAGTATCTACAGTAATATAACGCCTAATCTCATAAAATGTTTCTTCGGGGAAGTTATAAACTTCAAGAAGTTGCTGTGCTGAATAATAACCTCCCAGCAGATTACGATACTTAATAATCCTTGCGGCAAAAACAGGACCAATACCTCTCAACCTGACCAATTGTAATGAATCTGCAGAATTAAGCTCAAGCAATTGATCAGCGGCATCACTTCCGTCGGTTTTGCCGGTCGGAGAATCTACCGGAACAGACTCAAAATAGTTTTCTTTACTGTCAGTAAATGTATCAGATAAATCTTCAATTTTAATGTATCCCTTTACTGCTTCATAGATGCTGTCATTCATTCCGTAAATTTTTTTCAGTCCGGCAGGTTTCAGCAGCCTGCCACCTGCGGCACGATATTTCAAAAGGTTATCCTTAATCCTCTTTGGAAGTGATAAACTGTCGAGTTGACGGGCTGAAACAGTGTTGGGATCAAAATCAAACAGAACAATATTTCGGGTTACTGCAGTATCCTGCCGTGACTGCCAGGCAGCCATGGCAAGTTCAAATTCAGAATGATCTGTCGGTCTGTTCAGACTCACAAATCCTATCAAAAAATGGCCTGCTAAAGCAATAATAATTAAGATGGCTAAGGTTATAACAGCATTTCTGTCACCTTTAGAAAAAGCAAAAATTTCTCTTGCTTGTCTGAAAAATCTTATCATGGCGTTAAAAGAGGGTTAACAAAATTTTCCTAAACTTAACACTTTAGATCCTTAAAACAAATATTTGCAGCAATCAAAACAAGCTGAAGTCAGAAATTGATCAGCCCCACACCCTGAAGAAATATAAATGCTATAGCAAGAGGTGCGATGAATTTTATTACAAAAAGATAAAAAGGAATATATCCTGCCTTTAGTTCCCCTTTGTTTGAAAGTTCTTTATCGATAGCTTTCCGGTTTATGTACCATGCAACAAACAATACAATAAACAACCCTCCCAGCGGCAGGAAGATGTTTGCTGAGGTAAAATCAAGCAACTGAAAAACAGTGAACCCGAATATCTTCGTCTCTGCCATGGAGCTGAAAGACAAAACACAAAGAACACCGATGACCGATACTGAACCCGCGGCAATCACAGTGGCAATCCTCCGTTTAAGTTTCAGCTCCTCAACAAAAAAAGCAACAATAACTTCAAGTACAGAGATTGTTGATGTAAGGGCTGCAACAGTTAACAGAATAAAAAAAATCAGTGAGAAGAAATACCCTCCCGGCATTTGATTAAAAATATTTGGCAGAGTTATATATACCAATCCTTCTCCTGATCCCGGCTCTATATTAAATGCAAAAACAGCAGGAAAAATTGCAACTCCTGCAAGTACAGCAATGAACGTATCAGCCATGGCTACTGATAAAGCAGTAAAACCAAGGTTCTCATCCTTTCTGATATAGGAAGCATAAGTAATTAGTGTACCCATTCCAATACTCAAAGAGAAGAAAGACTGGCCCAGGGCAACGAGAATTGTGGAGGGGCCGATCTTAGAGAAATCCGGCCTGAATAAAAACTCCAATCCCTTGCCTGCTCCGGGAAGAGTAACTGATCGGATTACCAGTGCTAAAAGTAGTAACAAAAGCACAGGCATTAAAATTTTAGTGTACTTTTCAATACCCTTATGGACTCCTGCCATTATTATGGCTGATGTAAGGCCCATAAAAACAAAAAACCATAGCAACGGACGCCAAGTACTCCCTATAAAAGAGTTGTACATATCATTAAGTTGTGAGGCCGACTGTCCTGCAAATCCGTCTATAAGCGACTGGTAAATATATTCAAGGGTCCAGCCGGCAACGACTGTATAAAAAGCCAGTATCATAAAAGCAGCAACAACCCCCATCAGCCCGATCAAATACCACGGCCTGCCGGGTGCAAGCCTGCGGAATGCACCGAATACATTCTTCTGAGAACTCCTTCCAATAAAAAATTCGGAGAGCATCACCGGAATGCCTATCATCAAAACGAAACCCAGATAGATGATAAGAAAAGCAGCTCCTCCGTTTTCTCCCGCAACATAAGGGAATCTCCAAATATTTCCCAGTCCGATGGCAGATCCCGCTGTTGCTGCAATTACTCCAAACTTTGAACCAAAAGAATCACGGTTAGTATTATTGTCTGACATACAATAACTGTTTTATATTAACTCTTCCTTCATAACGGAGGTAAAAATAATAAATAATAATTTAGACAATCCATCTGCTATAACCTGATTTTAGCGATTATTAAATATTCCATCGGTTAACTTTGGCCCTGTCTTCTGATATGATATAATTTACATCAAAATGGATAGCCAATCGCGAAGGAGAGATTAAAATCGTCAGAGCTGTAAGGCCTTGTTCCAATTATCCAGCCATTGCCCTCAAACTGAGAGGGATCTCTCAGTTTCATTCCCACATCAAGACGAAAAATAAAATATTTAAAGTCGAAACGAAACCCGGTGCCGGTACCGAAAGCTAACTGTTTATAGAATTGATTGATCCTGAAAAGAGCTCCCGGCCTGTTATCTTTTTTATTTATTGCCCATATATTTCCGGCATCGAGGAAAAAAGCCCCTTCAAGGAATCCGATAAGATTGAAGCGGTATTCAATATTGGCTTCAAGTTTTATATCAGACGACTGATTCGGGTAATTATCGGCAGGTGCCCTGTATGTGCCCGGGCCTAAAGATCTTACCTGCCAGGCCCTTATACCGTTAGCCCCGCCGGTAAAATACTTTTTTTCAAATGGTAAAACATCAAAATTACCATATGGGAGCCCGGCTCCAAAAAAGGCGCGACCAACAACTGAATTATATTTATTGATTATATAACCGTATCTGAATTCAATATCTGATTTAACATATTGGGCAAACCGTGTATTTAACACCTGGTAATACTCAGGGGAACCAAGGCCTTCGCTGTCGGCTGCAGTCACTTTAGGACGATTTGCTATTCCGGATGCCAGTCTCAGAAGATTGCCTGCCGATTCCACATTAACCCTCATATATGAATAATTCTGATTAACACCCGACGAACGTGTATTATAAGTAACAGAATAATTTGTCGCAAATATCAGGTGGTCTGTAAAACTGCTTTTAATATAAAGATCCTTAATGAAATCAATAAATTCAGGATCAAACCGGTAAAGATTTACCATATTGAAATCAACCAGGTTAAGGGTATGTTTCCACAGTTCAGAAGTCATCCAGTCATATCCGAACTTGAAATTGGAAATAGTCCGGGTATACTCAGGCCTGCGCTGAAAGTTATAACCCAGTGTAAAAACCGTTTGAGGAAGAAAATCCCGGAAGACATCAATTATTTTACCCGGCCCGAGCAATTTGGGGATGGTCAGGCTGGCCTCGACACCAAGCTCACGGGTATTAAAATACTCCGGCATATTATCTACCACCCTCTGTTGCCTCTCCATAGCGCCTTTAAAATTAAGGTGTAACAATTCAGCCCCGTTCAGCAGGTTTCTGTGCCGGTAATTAACATTGCCGGCTATACCCAGGTTACCTGAAGTGTTAGTGCCTTCAACATCCAGAGAGACTGACTGCTTATTAACCGGTGCCAGGCGGATATAACAGTCAAGTAGCTGGGTATCCCTGTATGCGACAGACTCCCTGAACTGGATATCGATAAAACGGAATTGTCTGAGGCGGTTAAATGCATTAAAGGTATTTTTTGCATCTTTAAGACGATACAGTTCTCCGCTCTCCATCTGCATAAGATCATTAAACAATCCCGGACTGTACTTCATCTCATCACTTCGGTATAATGTATAATTATCCCACGAAACAGTATCTGAAAAAGAACCAAGATCATCCTGTTGGGCATCAAATGAGGAGGATCCCGACAAAACTGAAATATAAAAGTGGTCCAGGTAATATCGTGAAACTTTTTTTAAAGAATCAGCTCCTTTAACATCTCCTACAAACATATCCAGAACGATGTCAGTTTCAAATTTACTGCTGTCTGCCAGATAACTGATATCATCTCTTGAAATATAAAAAAAACCGTTATTCTTGTATAAGTCAACAATGCTGTTCCTGTGTTCATCAAGCAGATCGAAATCGAAGGGGGTCCCTGGTTGGAGAATTGTCCTTGCCGAATCCTCAAAAAAGAGAGCTTGTAAAACAGAATCTCCAAAGTGATAATTTACTGACCGTATTTTATACTGCTCCCCTGTATTAATTATATATTTTATATTAGCCTTTCTTTTCCTGTCATTGAACTTAACCTCCGAATCAACAACACTACGGAAATATCCTTTGCTTTCAAGGTATTGCCTTAACCGCTCCCCTGAAGCGCCGGCAAGAGCCGGGTCATATATTTCAGGGGGTTCACCGATACGTTTAAGCCAGGTGTCACTCTTCTCCCTGCCCGACAAATTATAAAGCCATAAATGAAATTTCAAAAACCCCAGGATCTTATAATTTTCTTTTTGCCTTATATGCCTTTTGGCCTCTTCTCTGTTTATCTCAGGATTATCAACTTCAACCTCTGCCTTATTCAATAAGTATTTATCCCCGGGAACAAATTTTACCGGGGAACATGAAAAAATGATAACTGCCAATATTAAGAAGGCAATACATTTAAAAAATGATATTTTCAATAATATCTTTTGCACAGGACTTGTAAAATTATATTCAACAAAAATAATGAAGTGTTTTAGATGAAAACATTAATTTTAACAGTTTATTTTATAGGTTTGGCCAATGATCAGCAAAAATAAAATTAATCAACTAAGATTACTCGCCAGAAAAAAGATAAGGCAAAAAGAAAATCTCTTTCTGGTGGAAGGTGATAAAAATGTCTCAGAAGTGCTTGACTCCGGCTATCTGGTAAATGAGATCTATGCCACAGAAACATTTCTTAAAGGTAATAAACAAAGGTTAATCCGGGCTAATTCTGTATTTGAGGTAAACGCGGATGAAATTAAAAAAATAAGTCTTCTGAGCCAGCCCCAAAATGCTGTTGCACTATGCTCAATTCCCCCGGCCAAAGATATAATTCCCGGTTTAAACAGCTTCTCTTTATTTCTTGATGATATACAGGATCCCGGTAATATGGGTACTATTATACGTATTTGTGACTGGTTCGGGATAGAGCGTCTTTTTTGCTCACCATCAACTGTTGATATGTACAACCCTAAAGTTATTCAGGCAAGCATGGGATCTTTCTGCAGGGTGGAAACCATATATATACCCTTTACCGAACTGTTCGATATGGCAGTCGAAATAAATTTTCCTGTTTTCGGCACTTTCCCTGAAGGAAATAATATCTATGAAGAGGAGCTTCCGGGAAATGGCCTGGTAATACTGGGCAATGAGGGGAAAGGGATCAGCAGTGAAGTGGAACAAAAAGTTAATTGCAGACTAAGTATCCCGGCATTCAGTAAGGCTAAAAAGCGGGCAGAGTCATTAAATGTGGCAATTGCAGCAGGAATAATATGCTCCGAGTTTAAAAGAAGAAAATCCGGAAGGCCTATTCAAAGTGAAAGCTGAGGGTAAATATATCTGACCTGAGATGTTTTATTGCATTTGAATAATATTGCCTTTGATTCGGCCCCGGTGGATCTCCAAGCTGATTATTTAATCCTATACTGACTTTTGCTTCGGTCGACAGCCTGAAAAAGGTAAAATAGTGATCCCAGCCTACTCCAATCTCAGCATAAAATCCGGAATTTTTAAGCTTAACAAGATCATCTTTGCCTGTGCGTGAAATATCCTGCCGGTATGCCGGCCCAAAAACGATATATGGCCTGTCATTATTTATCCTTCTTGCTTTATATTTTATCAGCAAGGGAAAATCGAGGAATGTAGACTTGATCGAATAAAATTGCAGAGGTTCATAATAATCTATATCCCAAACCGGATAATTATATGTTAGTTTTCGTTCACCAAAAGAGAGTCCGGGCAGAAACCTCAGGTTAAGGTCACGTCCAATACGTAAACTGGAAATTATACCTACTGTAAATCCTGGTATAAGGCCGGCGACATCTGCCCTTACATAAGAATTTTCTGTAATCTTCTCCAGATCAAGAGGCCAGTTGCCTTGTAAAAAATCGGGATTTGAACCTATCGGTTTGTAGTGCGTTACCCCAAAATCCAAAGTATTCCATCCTAAGGTAAATCCGAAGTGGATAAGCTTTTCATCGAAGGTGGTCATATAGTTTACCCTCTGTTTCTGGCCATACAGATTGTAAAAACCGGCTATCAATAGTATTGAAATAAGATATCTCTTCACCTGGTCGATTTCAGTTTATTCTATTTTCAAACAAATAAAGTGAATTTTTATTGTATATAACTCTAAATTTTAGGTTTTTGGGATAAATAAACAGATGCAATGCCAAAAGTTTGCGGATAACATCTGCAATTAAAGTAACCTGTCTGCCGCAGCGCATCCATAAACCTTTCCCCCTCAGGAAATTCAGCAACAGATTCAGGTAAATAGCTGTATGCACTGCTATCTTTTGATAAAATCCTTCCAATAACCGGTAACACTTTGGTAAAATAAAAAAAATATAACTTCCTGAATAATTTATTGTGAGGATAAGAAAATTCAAGGACAATAAAAACTCCTCCGGGATTAAGTATTCTGAAAATCTCACTTAACCCTTTCTCTAAATTTTCAAAATTCCTCACCCCAAAACCAACTATTGCAGCATCAAATAAGTTATCAGCAAAAGGGAGCTCTTCAGAATCGCCCTTAATTAATGTTATCAGATGAGAAAACCCTCTCCTTTTTACTTTTTGCCGTCCAATTTCCAGCATTCCTTCTGACAGGTCGATCCCTGTAATTTTTTTTGGATTTAACCTGGTTGCAGCAAGGGCAAAATCAGCTGTGCCGGTAGCAATATCTATAATTGTTGCCGGATTAAACTCCGCAAGCCTGTTAATCGCATTTCTCCTCCAGAGCTTATCAATATTGAATGAAAGAAGATGATTTAAGAGATCATATCTGTAAGATATACGGTCAAACATTTCTTCAACCTGCCTCTTCTTACTTAATTCAGATTTTTTATATGGCTTTGCGGGCATCCGGAATATCTAATGAATAACCTGTTAATAAGCACACCGGTTAAAAGTTATCAATGTAGCTATGTACTATGCAGTTTACTTCGAAGGGGTCATCTTGTCGATATACCCGAGAGAGATGTCATCTATCCTTATTTCCCCTTTCGTAACATGGCCCAAAGTAAAAAACGGCATTTTGATCCCTGTCATTAAATCTACAAACTCATCCTGTTTTACCGGATTTACTTCAACTAATACCCTGCCCATAGCTTCTCCAAATAAAAAAGAATCAATGCGCATCTCGGCATCTGTAGTTATATCGAAACCAAGTTCATTGGGTATCCCTGCCCTCAATAATGTAAAAAACAATCCTCCCTTACCAACCGGACTGGCACTTTCCAACAGGTCATGTTCATGTAATTTTCGTAAAGTCTGCTGTATCCTTATCTCCGTGTCAATATTGAAAGCAGGCAAAGGGGAATCCTCAATTCCATGATAAAATTCAAGATATTCAGAAGAACCCAGATCATTAACAGACCGGCCGATTACAAAGATATTGCCTCCTTTCTTTTTGAATGCATGGTTGGTAATTTTCTCTTTGTTCCCTACCATGCTTATCATACTAATAATAATTGTGGGAGGGAAAGGCCCGTTACAGGAAAAGTGGTCGAAGCGGATCTTACGGTCCGATATCTTTAAATTAAATTTCTGAGCTACATTTTCCAGTCCCTGCTTAGCCCCTGATGAAATATTCTGTCCGTTGGGGTCGCCAAAATCAATGTGATAAAGCATAGCACTGATTGCCACCGGCTGAGCGCCCTGGCAATACATCTTTCTGGCAGCTCTTGAAATTAAGATTTCAGTAGCCTTCTTAGGGTCACTTTCAAGATGATGATGGAGGGCATGGGTACTCATTGCAATACTTCTGCCATCTGAATCAAGGTCGAACAACCCTGTTTCGTCACTGTCTGTAGTACCAATGGCAGACGGAGAAACAGGAAATTCGCTAAAATCATTGAAGTAGTTTATACTCGACAGATTTGGATTGACAATCAATGAAAAAATAATGTTCTCAATATTGTCAGGTTCAGCAATGGAATTAATGGAAAATTCTGTTTCCTTCTGGATAATCTCCTTCATAACATCATATTTTGGGTAAACATAGCAAAAATAAAAATATTTTGATACACAACTTTTCTTTAAAAATTTATGATTTACTAATTTCGGGGACTAAAACAATTTTTTTAAACCATGGGAAAAACAGTATTAATAACAGGTGCAACTTCAGGTATTGGAAAAGCAACAGCTTTGCTACTGTCTGAAAATGGCTACAACCTTATCCTTACCGGGAGGAGAAACGACAGGCTGGCCGGGTTGAAATCAGAAATTGAAAGCAAATATAAAAAAACGGTACTAATATTAAATTTTGATATAAGGAACCGGGAAGAGACTGAAATCGCTCTACAAAAAATCAAAGATTTAAATATGGATGTTGACATCCTTATTAATAATGCAGGACTGGCTGCGGGATTGAATGATATTAACGATGGTTTAGCGGACGACTGGGAGCGTATGATCGATACAAATATTAAAGGGCTGCTCTATATATCGAGAATTATATCCCAGTGGATGGTAAAAAAAGGCAGAGGTCACATTATTAATATATCATCTATTGCCGGGAAAGAGACCTATCCGATGGGCAATGTTTACTGTGCAACAAAGCATGCAGTGCAATCACTTACAAAAGGAATGCGCCTCGACTTGCTGAAGCACGGTATTAAAGTCACATCGGTGTGCCCCGGCGCTGTTGAGACTGAATTCTCACTTGTCAGGTTTAACTGGGACCGCGAACGGGCAGAGAAGGTTTACAGCGGTTTCACTCCGCTATATGCCAATGATATCGCAGATACAATACTATTCGTGATTTCACGTCCGGATCATGTCAATATCGATGATATACTTGTAATGCCGGCAGCGCAGGCGTATTCAAGGGATTTCAACCGTAAATAAATATTAATCAAGAAATCCCTGGTCTCTGAGTGTTTGCATCATCTTTTCAGAAAAGAATTCGTTGTCTGCTTTTGAATACCTGACATCTGTGAATACCTGCGCAAGGGTTTCCTTGTTATTCTCTTTTACAAACTGCCTCATTAATTCAAGGTTCTCTTTATAAGAATATAACTTATTAATATCCTCTCCCGAATAGTCATTATACTTTTCACTGTGAATAATACCCTCCAATGGTAGCCTGTCGGTCAGACCGGGTTTTTCGTCAGGATATCCAAGTGCAACAGTAGTAACGGGGAATGTCAACTGCGGAAGATTCATCAATTCAATTATCTCTTTAGCATTGTATGTAGTAGTGCCAAGATAACAAATTCCCAAACCTTCGCTCTCTGCAGCAATACAAACATTCTGTGCAACCAGCAAAGCATCAATGGAGGCTGTATAAAATGATAAAAAATTGGAATATCCGGGATTCGCTTTGTTATGCTCACACCATTTGGAGAACCTGTTAAAATCAGCAATAAAAGTCAATAATACAGGAGCCTTAACTGCAACAGGCTGATTGAAATGCAAAGGTGCAAGTCTCTCCTTCATATACCTCTCCTTTGTTATTATGACACTGTAAACCTGCATATTCCCGGTTGTAGAGGCTCTTGTTCCTGAGTAAATGATCTTTTCCAGCAGGTCTTCAGTGATATCTTTCTCTTTGAATTTTCTTATAGTAACGTGTCTGTTAATAACTTCCATATTCTAACTTTTTAAAAGATATTTATCATTTAATTTTACAAATTTAATTATTCCACGTAACCCTGTTAAATAAAAAAGGGAAGCCGATAGGCTTCCCCTTTTTAATCAATCAATTCGGTATTACCTTTTGCTTTTAATAATCCTCTCTGTTTTGGCCCTTCCGTCTTCAGTAAACATACTTACAACGTAAACACCGCTTACCAGATTTTCAGTACGGATCTCCCTTGTCGGGAATTCTACATCAAGAACACGCTGACCTGCAATGTTGCTAATAACAACCCTTGTAAGTTTGTCGTAGTTATCAATATAGATATAGTCGTTGAAAGGATTCGGATAAACTTTGAATTCAACACTTTCCGGAGTGATAACAGCCGGAGTAGTCTTCGTGATATCCACGATATCTTCTTCCATTCTCGGTTCGAGAGTGAAGGCATTAGCCTTACCGTTAACAACACCAGTAACATTGTAGAAATTACCTGCAATGATTGAATCAGTATCGTATGCATATAACCAGTCGTTAACAACCACACTGTCATTAAGTTCGTAGAATATTTCGAACTCGTTGGTTTCTTCGTCAACTTCACCGGCACCTGCACCCTTAACAATCGTCAGTACGCTTTCATACATTTCATTTACAGCCGCTGACGGTGAATCAAGTTCTAGTGCTGTGATAGCCAATGGAGCATCAATTACGGTAACCTCACTTGCAGTGATAGTAGTTACATCCTCTACTTCTCCAACTTCACCTTTAACTTTAACACCGTCGCCTACAACTACATCACCAGTTTCGTCTGTAGCAACCCAGATACCGCTCCATGCTGCAACTGCATCCTGCATGAAGAATCCTTCTCCGTCAGCAATTGCTGTTACTGTACCTTCAACAAACACAACCTCACCTACTACAGGAGATTCATCAGCTTCACCCTGTACTTCTGCAATTGTGTAAGCAGCAGCGCCTCCGGTTACTGTATCAGTTGCATGACAACGCAGATGGTAATCACGAACATATACTACGTACTCTGCAGTAGCATCTACAACGATGATGTTATCATCCTGCCATACCAGCGGTGATTCATCGCCAACAGGTGCAGCAGCATACTGATAATGATGGTTAAGATCTTCATCTACAGCGCCACCAAATGCTTCTACTGTAATTTCATTACCATTGATGGTTGCAGTTGCAATCAACTCTGTCTGAACTTTATCAAATGTCAGTGTATCAACTATAGAGCGACAACCCATTGTGTCTTCTACAACAACTGCATAGTGACGGTCAACCAGGTTTTCAGCATCATATAAGAACTCTTCAATCATATCAATTGATTCAGTAAACCAACCGTTATATATTGTCCAGTCTTCGTCTATATCGCCATTCAGTATCTCTTTATAAAGAACCCTGAATGATCTGCCTTCAGTACCTGTAGCATAAACTCTAGCAGATGCTTTTTCATCTCCGTAGCATGTAAGTTTCCTTACACTGAATTCGATTGGTTCCGGAGCCTGGATAAAGGTATCACGTGAAGTTTCACAACCGTTGGCGTCACGGGCCCATACCCTGTAGTATAATCCTGCATAACCAAGGAAGGTCTTTGTAAAGCCGTAGGTATCATCTGACAGGCTGTCAACCAGCATACTGTATGCTACATCGGAATATACATCCCATTTGTATTCATACTGTGGCAGGTTGTCAGGACCTATGCCAAACGGAGTTCCACCGCTTACCACTTCAATTTCGAAGATACCGGCCTGGTCGTTCGGGCATACGAAAGCATTTTGTTTGTCTTTCATTACTACCTTGAACTCTTCAGGTTGAGTTACATACTGAGTGAATGCCTGTGATTCACAAGCGTATTTATCAAAAATTACGATTGTGTAATAATCATCGGC